>NZ_JAKUFX010000040.1:0-43050 GCF_022663635.1 Bacillus cereus group sp. BfR-BA-01356
TAATGATGGCAGAGAGGTCACACCCGTTCCCATACCGAACACGGAAGTTAAGCTCTCTAGCGCCGATGGTAGTTGGGACCTTGTCCCTGTGAGAGTAGGACGTTGCCAGGCTAATATTATTCCGCAGTAGCTCAGTGGTAGAGCTATCGGCTGTTAACCGATCGGTCGTAGGTTCGAGTCCTACCTGCGGAGCCATTATGCTTCCATAGCTCAGCTGGTAGAGCACTTCCATGGTAAGGAAGAGGTCACCGGTTCAAGCCCGGTTGGAAGCTTGGGAATAGGTTTAAAAATTTTTTGGCCCGTTGGTCAAGTGGTTAAGACACCGCCCTTTCACGGCGGTAACACGGGTTCGAATCCCGTACGGGTCACCACTTTTGGAGGATTAGCTCAGCTGGGAGAGCACCTGCCTTACAAGCAGGGGGTCGGCGGTTCGATCCCGTCATCCTCCACCATATATATTTAAAATGTCGGAGGGGTAGCGAAGTGGCTAAACGCGGCGGACTGTAAATCCGCTCCTTCGGGTTCGGCAGTTCGAATCTGCCCCCCTCCACCATTTTCTTTAAAATAACCTGAGAGGGTTTATTTTTTTGAAAAGATAACCATACTAGTAAATATTAATGGGCTATAGCCAAGCGGTAAGGCAACGGACTTTGACTCCGTCATGCGCTGGTTCGAATCCTTCATGGCTCATCATTTTTGCGGAAGTAGTTCAGTGGTAGAATACAACCTTGCCAAGGTTGGGGTCGCGGGTTCGAATCCCGTCTTCCGCTTAATTAATAAGGGGCCTTAGCTCAGCTGGGAGAGCGCCTGCCTTGCACGCAGGAGGTCAGCGGTTCGATCCCGCTAGGCTCCATCTAAATAAAAAAGCTTACATCATACGATGTAAGCTTTTTTTGTGTTTAAAAAGACAACTTTTATACTTGTCGTTTAAAATGAAGAAAACGTAAAAATAAGGGATGGGGAGATAATTGTGAAAGTTGTTATTGCATCTGATTCATATAAAGAAAGCCTAAAAGCTATAGAAGTATGTGGAGCTATTGAAAGAGGTTTTAGAGCAATTTTTCCTAATGCAGAGTATGTGAAAATACCAATTGGAGATGGAGGAGAAGGGACGGTTGAATCACTTGTTGATGCTACAGGGGGGAGAATTATATCAATTAGTGTGACAGGACCGCTTAGAGAAGGTATACAAGCTTTTTATGGCATTTCTAAAGATAAAAAGACAGCGT
This sequence comes from Bacillus cereus group sp. BfR-BA-01356, assembly GCF_022663635.1. Taxonomy (NCBI): domain Bacteria; kingdom Bacillati; phylum Bacillota; class Bacilli; order Caryophanales; family Bacillaceae; genus Bacillus; species Bacillus cereus group sp. BfR-BA-01356. Next base: position 1,230 of record NZ_JAKUFX010000040.1, read on the forward strand.
TTATTGAAATGGCAGCAGCATCAGGATTACAGCACGTTCCAGTTGAAAAGCGCAACCCACTTATTACAACGACAAAAGGAACAGGAGAACTTATATTACATGCGCTAGATCAAGGAGTGGAGTACATAATTTTAGGACTTGGAGGAAGTGCTACAAATGATGGCGGGGCAGGTATGTTAGCGGCTTTAGGAGTAAGGTTTATAAATGGCAAGGGTGAAGTAATAGATCCATCTGGAGGCACATTACACTCGATTGTTACTATTGATTTTTCACGAATGGACCCACGCTTAAAGGGGGTAAAGATAGAAGCGGCATGTGATGTGGATAATCCATTAGTCGGAATGCAGGGAGCATCTTTCGTATTTGGGAGACAAAAGGGTGCAAATATAGAGATGATGAAAGAGCTAGATGAAAATTTACAACATTATGCGAATATGCTTAAACGATATGTATCTTTTGATGTATCTGAAATACCTGGTGCAGGGGCAGCGGGAGGAATGGGAGCGGCTGTTATTTCAGTGTTAAAGGGAGACTTGCGTAGGGGCATTGAAATTGTATTAGATTATACAAATTTCGATAAACATATAGAAGATGCAAATCTTATTATAACTGGTGAAGGTAGAATAGATAAACAAACTGCATATGGAAAGGCTCCTGTGGGTGTTGCGGGGCGTGCAAAACGTTTTTCTGTGCCTGTAATTGCTATTGGAGGGTCTGTATCATCTGATTATTCAGCTGTGTACGAGAAAGGAATAGATGCGGTATTTAGTATTACAACGAGACCGATGACACTAGAAGAAGCATATAAAGTAGCAGAAGAAAATATTGAAATGACAACGAAGAATATTGCAACAGTATGGAAAATAGCATCAGAAAAACACTTCTAAATATAGGAGTGTTTTATTATTATTATTTAATAATAGTGATTGCGATTGTTTCATTAAGTTAACTTTATACATAGAATAGTCTTAAAATTTGGTTTTCAACGTGAATATAAGTGAATAAATTGTATATCCATACAGAAAAATGTCGAGTTGAGTCAGACTATATAAAAGATTTAAAATATTTAGTGAAGGCATAAAAGGGGGATACTATCTATGAAAAAAGAAATCTCAGTTATTGGAGTTCCAATGGATTTAGGACAGATGCGTCGTGGAGTTGATATGGGACCGAGCGCGATCCGTTATGCAGGGGTAATTGAAAGAATTGAAGAAATTGGATATGACGTTAAAGATATGGGAGATATATGTATAGAGAGAGAAAAAGAGATAGATGAAAATACAAAATTAAGAAACCTTACACAAGTTGCAACTGTATGTAATGAATTAGCAAGTAAGGTGGATCATATTATAGAAGAAGGTCGTTTTCCACTTGTATTAGGTGGTGACCATAGTATTGCTATCGGTACATTAGCTGGTGTAGCAAAACATTATAAAAACTTAGGCGTTATTTGGTATGATGCACACGGTGATTTAAATACAGAGGAAACTTCACCATCTGGAAATATTCATGGTATGTCACTTGCAGCAAGTTTAGGTTATGGACATTCTTCACTTGTAGATTTATACGGAGCATATCCAAAGGTGAAAAAAGAGAATGTCGTAATTATCGGTGCGCGTGCATTGGATGAAGGAGAAAAAGATTTCATTCGCAATGAAGGTATTAAAGTGTTCTCAATGCATGAAATTGATCGTATGGGGATGACGGCTGTGATGGAAGAAACAATCGCATATTTATCTCATACCGATGGTGTACACTTATCATTAGATTTAGATGGTCTTGATCCTCATGATGCACCAGGTGTTGGAACACCTGTAATTGGCGGTCTATCTTATCGTGAAAGTCATTTGGCGATGGAAATGTTAGCAGAAGCTGATATTATCACATCTGCTGAATTTGTTGAGGTAAATACGATTTTAGATGAGAGAAATAGAACGGCAACAACAGCAGTTGCTTTAATGGGTTCTTTATTCGGTGAAAAACTAAAATAAATGTAAGAAAAGCAACTGAGAAGTTGCTTTTTTTATTTGAAAATAAGCGTATAATAATGATTTATATTATACTGTACAATAAAAATGTTTGACATCTTACCAATTTGAGCTAAAGGGGGTTGTTTGTAATTGTCGTTTGTTTCATGTATGGTATAATTAACTAGTTGTTGGAAATACATACAGATAGAGCATAAAACAATATTTCAATATATGGATAGAATTGCTCGTAAGTAGGAGGAAGGGATAGCATGCCTTTTGAAGATACGACCATTTTGAAATATCTTAGTACGGCATTAGATATTGCCATTGTATGGTTTATTATATATAAGCTAATTCTTATAATCCGAGGGACGAAAGCTGTTCAACTTTTAAAAGGGATTACAGTTATTATCGTCGTTAAGATGATCAGTATTTTCCTTGAATTGCGTACGCTATCTTGGCTAACTGAACAAGTATTAACGTGGGGATTTTTAGCCGTTATTATTATCTTTCAGCCAGAATTGCGAAGAGCACTTGAGCAGCTAGGGCGCGGGAGTTTATTTTCGCGTGTTGGAACGCATGAGGATGATGAACCTGAAATGGTTGCAACAGCGATAGCAAAAGCAACCGAATATATGGGGAAACGTAGAATTGGTGCATTAATTACTTTGTCAAAAGAGACCGGTATGGGTGATTATGTGGAAACGGGTATTCCACTTAATGCAAACGTATCATCGGAATTACTTATTAATATTTTTATTCCAAATACACCTCTTCATGACGGAGCGGTAATTATGCAAGGAAGTACAATTAAAGCAGCAGCATGCTATCTTCCATTATCAGAAAGTCCGTTTATTTCTAAAGAATTAGGAACTAGACATCGTGCTGCAATGGGAGTTAGTGAAGTTACTGATAGTATTACAGTAGTTGTGTCTGAAGAAACTGGTCAAATTTCTTTAACGAAAAATGGTAAGTTGCATCGTGATTTGAAGACAGAACAGCTGAAAGATATGTTATTAGCTGAATTTAGTGGAAACGAAAAAACGACTTCTTCGTCTTTATGGAATTGGAGGAGAAAGCGTCATGGATAAGTTAATGGAGAATCATTGGTTTTTAAAAGGGATCTCATTACTATTGGCGTGTATGCTTTTTATGTCAGCGACGTTAACTGAAAAAAATACGACATCAGGTATATTACCTTTTGCAAATGATACGAAAGAAACATTAACTAATTATGCTATTAATCTTAAGTATGATGAGGAAAAATATATTGTAAGTGGTATTCCGGCAGAGGGCGTTAAAGTAAAATTAGAAGGCCCAAAAGCATCAGTTGCTACAGCAAAAGCAAAAAAACAATTTGACATACCGGTTGATTTGCGAGATAGTCCAAAAGGAACTTATGAGATTTCTTTAAAAACGAACGGGCTTCCAGATGATGTGAAAGGAACAGTTCAGCCATCAACAATTAAAGTTACTCTTCATGAAAAGGCGAGAAAATATGTTCATGTAGATCTGAAATTATCAAATGAGGATCAGATGCCAGCGGGGGCTACTCTAGAAAAATCAAGCCTTAAACCGGATACTGTTGAGGTAGTTGGGACGAAAGAAGAAATTGAAAGCATTTCATCTGCCAAAGCGTATGTTGATTTAAAAGGTGTTAATAAAACTGTTACAAAAACTCCCGAAGTTACATTATACAATAAAGAAGGAAAACGTTTAAATGTAAGAACAAGTCCATCTAAGATTAGTGTAACGTTGAATGTGGCAACGCAAACTACAGCCAATAATACTGAAAAAACTGTTCCTGTAACGTATACGAAGAAGGGGAGTTTAGCAGAAGGATTGGCGGTTACAAATATCAGTGTTGAACCGAGAGAAGTAACGATAGCTGGTCCAAAAGATATTTTGGATAATATACAATCTCTAGAGGGGGTCGAAGTAGATCTTAGTCAATTGACAGAGTCTACAACATTCGATGCCTCTGTTTTATTACCCAAGGGTGTAACAAGTGCAAAACCGAATCAAGTGAAGGTTTCGGTGGGAGTGCAAAAAACAAAACAAACGAAAACAAAAACGATTGATGGTATCCCAATCCAGAAAAATGGACTGTCTAAAGATGTTACTGCTCAGCTACTTTCGCCGCAAGATGGAAAGATAAGTGTTGATATTTCAGGAGAAGCAAGTATAGTAGATAAAATAACAGCTGCTCAAATAACAGCGGTAATTAATCTGCAAAATGTATCCTCAGGGACGAAAGATATTTCCATTCAAGTGAGCGGTCCTGGTAATATTTCAATAGAGCCAAAACAAAAAAGTGCTAAAGTTACTATTGTGAAGAAAGAAAAACCAGATAAAGAAGTACAGGGTAACGGTCAACAACCGGATTCAAATACGGATCAAGAAAATCAAAATGAGAAACCAAAAAATCCTGAACCTGATTCAGAAAAAGAACAGGAAAAGAATCAAAACCAAAATCAAAATCAAGATAAAGATAAAGATAAAGAAACGAGTCAAGAACCAACAGTAGATAATCAAAAAGAGCAAGAAAAAGGAGCGAATCATAATGGGTAAATATTTTGGTACAGATGGAGTACGCGGAGTTGCAAATAAGGAGTTAACACCTGAATTAGCTTTCAAAATTGGACGTTTTGGTGGTTATGTATTAACAAAAGATACAGATCGTCCAAAAGTAATTATCGGTCGTGATACACGTGTATCTGGTCATATGTTAGAAGGAGCTTTAGTAGCAGGCCTATTATCAACTGGAGCAGAAGTAATGCGCCTTGGCGTTATTTCTACACCGGGCGTTGCTTATTTAACAAAAGCACTAGATGCACAAGCGGGTGTTATGATTTCTGCATCTCATAATCCAGTACAAGATAACGGTATTAAATTCTTTGGTTCAGACGGCTTTAAATTAACAGATGAGCAAGAAGCTGAGATTGAAGCTTTATTAGACAAAGAAGTTGATGAACTACCACGTCCGACAGGTACTAATCTTGGACAAGTGAGCGATTACTTTGAAGGTGGACAAAAATATTTACAGTACATTAAACAAACTGTTGAAGAAGATTTCTCTGGCCTACATATCGCTTTAGATTGTGCACATGGTGCAACTTCTTCTCTAGCTCCATACTTATTTGCAGACCTAGAAGCTGATATTTCAACAATGGGAACTTCTCCAAACGGTATGAATATTAATGAGGGTGTAGGATCTACACATCCAGAAGGCTTAGCTGAATTGGTAAAAGAAAAAGGTGCGGATATCGGACTTGCTTTTGATGGCGATGGCGACCGTTTAATTGCTGTAGACGAAAAAGGAAACATCGTTGACGGTGATCAAATTATGTTCATTTGTGCGAAATATATGAAAGAAACTGGTCAATTAAAACATAATACAGTTGTTTCAACTGTTATGAGTAACTTAGGTTTCTACAAGGCACTTGAAGCAAATAATATTACAAGTGATAAAACAGCAGTTGGTGACCGCTACGTAATGGAAGAAATGAAGCGTGGAGGTTACAACCTAGGTGGAGAACAATCAGGCCACATTATCTTACTTGATTACATTACAACTGGTGATGGAATGTTAAGTGCACTTCAACTTGTAAACATCATGAAAATGACGAAAAAGCCATTATCTGAGCTTGCAGGAGAAATGACGAAATTCCCACAATTGTTAGTAAACGTTCGTGTAACAGATAAAAAATTAGCATTAGAAAATGAAAAAATTAAAGAAATTATTCGTGTTGTAGAGGAAGAAATGAACGGTGATGGCCGTATTCTTGTTCGTCCATCTGGAACAGAGCCACTTATTCGTGTAATGGCAGAAGCACCAACACAAGAAGTTTGTGATGCATATGTACATCGCATTGTAGAAGTTGTGAAAGCCGAAGTTGGCGCTGAATAATTAGCTGAATTTATATGAAAAAGGAGCACAAAAAGTGCTCCTTTTTCATATGTTTTATAGACGATGAAAAAAATTTCATTGACGGTTTATCCATGTTTGTTATAAGATGGTCTTGTTCTTTTTCTCAAAGGAAATATTGTAAATTATAAAAGCGCCAGAACTACAAATAGTGTAGTTGACGAGGTGGGGTTTATCGAGATTTCGGCGGATGACTCCCGGTTGTTCATCACAACCGCAAACTTTTACTTAAATCATTAAGGTGACTTAGTGGACAAAGGTGAAAGTGTGATGAGAGAAGAGGAACGGATGAAAACTAGCTGTATAAGTATATACGGACTTAAACCCAATCGAGAGGAAGGTGAAAGCCGTTACAAGCTTACAGGGCTAGCAATATGTAATCCGTTTTTTAGTATAAATAAAAATGGTATCGGACTATGTCGTTACATGTTCGCAGAGCAGTGTAAGCATTTGTAACGGCGACTAAACATGTGTGGAATCGTAGGATTTATTGGAGAGCAAGATGCAAAGGAAATTTTATTAAAAGGTTTAGAAAAGCTAGAATATCGTGGATATGATTCAGCAGGTATTGCAGTACAAGCAGAGAACGGTGTTGTTGTATACAAAGAAAAAGGCCGTATCGCAAAACTTCGTGAAATCGTAGATGAGAACGTAGCAGCAAGCGTGGGTATCGGACACACACGCTGGGCTACACACGGTGTTCCAAGTAAGGTAAACGCGCATCCGCATCAAAGTACATCAAAACGCTTTACATTAGTTCATAACGGTGTAATTGAAAACTATGAATTAGTGAAAAAGGAATATTTACAAGATGTAACGTTCGTAAGTGAAACAGATACAGAGGTTATCGTACAGCTTATGGAACAACAAGTGAGCACAGGATTAAGTGTAGAAGAAGCGTTCCGTAATACGCTATCTCTTTTACATGGCTCTTATGCAATCGGATTACTTGATGCTGAAAATCCAAACATGATTTATGTTGCTAAAAACAAAAGCCCGCTATTAGTAGGTGTTGGTGACAACTTTAATGTTGTGGCAAGCGACGCTATGGCGATGTTACAAGTTACAGATCAATTTATTGAGCTAATGGATAAAGAAATCGTAATCGTAACGAAAGAAAGTATTACAATTAAAAACTTACAAGGTGAAACGATTGAACGTGCACCGTTTACAGCGGAATTAGACGCAAGTGATATTGAAAAGGGAACATATCCTCATTTCATGCTTAAAGAAATCGATGAGCAACCACTTGTAATCCGTAATATAATTCAAAAGTATCAAGATGAAAATGGCGAAATTGAATTAAATCAAGACATCCGCAATGCGATTTTAGATAGCGATCGTATTTACATCATTGCATGTGGAACGAGTTATCATGCAGGTCTTGTTGGAAAACAATTTATCGAGAAGTTTGCAAAAATGCCAGTTGAAGTACACGTGGCAAGTGAATTCTCTTACAACATGCCATTATTAACAGAAAGACCATTCTTCATTTACATTTCACAAAGTGGTGAAACAGCTGATAGCCGTGCAGTACTTGTGCAAACAAATGAAATGGGCCATAAAGCATTAACAATTACAAACGTGCCTGGTTCTACGCTTTCTCGTGAAGCTGATTATACACTTCCGTTATACGCTGGACCAGAAATTGCAGTTGCATCAACGAAAGCTTACACAGCACAGCTTGCAGTACTTTCAATTTTAGCGGCTGATATTGCTAAAGCAAAAGGTGAAGTTCTTGATTTCGATTTAACACACGAACTAGGACTTGTAGCAAATGCAATGATAGAACTTTGTGATCAAAAAGAAGAAATGGACGCATTAGCAAAACAATTTTTAGCGACAACGCGTAACTGTTTCTTCATCGGACGTAGCGTAGACTTCTACGTAGGATTAGAAGGTGCGTTAAAACTAAAAGAAATCTCTTACATCCAAGCAGAAGGATTCGCTGGAGGAGAGTTAAAACACGGTACAATCGCTTTAATCGAAAATGGTACACCAGTTATCGCACTTGCTACACAAGAGCACGTAAACCTTGGAATTCGTGGTAACGTGAAAGAAGTAGTAGCACGCGGGGCTAACCCATGTATCATTTCAATGAAAGGCTTAGAAATGGAAGGTGACAGCTTCGTATTACCAGCTGTACACGAAGCGCTAGCACCGCTAGTAGCAGTTATTCCATTACAACTTATCTCATACTACGCAGCACTTCACCGCGAGTGTGACGTTGATAAGCCACGTAACTTAGCTAAGTCTGTTACTGTTGAGTAGGAGATTGGTAGGTTAATAAGTATAGTTATACGTTTGAAATAAATTAAAACTAAGAAAAAACTCTGTAAAAATCATTTTACAGAGTTTTTTTAGTTATTTATTGTTTTACATAACAAATTGTTACTTGTTCGTCTATGTGGAAAATCTGTAACGCTTTACCATCTAAATTTTTAACCTCATATGATGAATAAATAGGTCTTTCTAATTTTACTTCTTGACCATTTTGAGTTCCTTTTTCCACCATTAGCGTTAACTGATGGGAAGAAACGTCTGCTTGGTATGTTCCTGTTAAGTAATTATCTTTATTTGGATAAGAACCATTTGCATATGTTTCAAATGTCTTATCTGCTTTTAGGACTAACGTAGTTTTGACTCCGTCTCCGTAATCAATACCCCAATTACCTACAAGCTCTGTACCGTCTTTATAGTTGTTCTGTACATTCTTAAACTTAGCGGAATCCTCGTCTGGTGTATCAATTTTTCCTTTGAATATACCAGTTTTATCTTGGGTACTGTATGTTTTAACTGTATTACCACTAGATAAACTCGGTGAGTTAGAAGAACTAGTACCACTTGTTGTAGAAGTAGTTGTTGAACCACCCTTAGCTTCCGCTTTTAACTTATTAAATACAGGTTTCCAAATGCGTTTTGCTTCATCTAATTTATTGTTTGCTTTATCTATGATTGCATCATCCGTATCTTTAAGTGTTTTAGAGTAATCAAATAACTTCGATACTTCTTTGAAAGATTCTTTTAACTTTTGAACAGCTTTTACAATTTCCTTATGATCTTCTTTGTATTTTCCTGGTGCATCTATACGCTCTATTTTATTAAATACTTTATCTAAGTCTTTAATACTATCTCGTACCTCTTCATTTGACTTACTTCCCTTTTTATTATCCCTCACAGAAGCATCATAGTAATCTAGACGTCTTAATAAGTCTTCTTCAATGTCTACCATAAGTTGTGGGTAATCCTCAGGCAAAACCATAATCATCTTAACATCTTTACTTTCTTCTTTTGAGTTAGTTGATTTTTCCTTTGTTTCAGATGATTTACCTTCTGACTTAGTTGGATTTGTTCCTTCTGTCTTAGTTTCTTTACTTTCTTGTTTACCAGATTCAGTATTTGTTTTTTCTTTTTCTACAAATAAATTTGTTACACTACAAGCTGACATAGAAACTACTAATCCGGATGCTAGTAAAATTTTACCTGTACTCTTTTTGAAATTCTTCATATGATTTTTCAATTCTCCCTTTAAAAACATAAAATAGATGTGCTTTAGCCCCTTTAAAACTAAAAAACATACCCCTTCTATATTTATTTTATAATACCTTTCTACGTATAATATTTTACAATTAATTACAGATACGGTCAAAGTTTATCTTAGTTTAACGATGTTCACAAAAAAGATGCGAAGCTTTATTCCTTCAAGTAAAGATTCTAAGTGAGTTTGGATTAAAATTTTTTTATAAAAATCTCATACTTAGTTAAAAAGAGTGATTCTATTTTGATCAATCGTTTTTTCAAAATGAATTTTTTTGTTGTTAAATAAAGATTTGTGACTTCATTTTTATCAAATTTTATTCTAAACCAACATATAGTTATAGCTTTAAAATAAATTTACAAATTTGTATCTAAAAGGGGTGTTTTTGTGTCGAAAAAGAACATCTAGAATTGGTAAGTGGATAGAACTCCATAGATTAAAGTTTTACTTTATCGACTTCACTTTTATTTATCTGAATTTTCCGTTATCATTTTAAGTATTCGTGAACAATTTCCTTTATTACGGCAAAAAGAGATGAGAGATTTATAGACATTTCAAGGGGGTATATTGATGAAAGTGAATGAAAAAACATATCTAAGTATAGAAGAGATTATTTCATTACCAACCGTATCAAGTACAAACATAAGTGATGATGGTAAAAACGTAGCATTTGTTAAGAAGACGGCTGATTGGAAAGACAATACATATAGGAATCATGTATGGATATATGAAAAAGATAAGAAGCAGAGTTACCCATTATCAAATGGTGATATAGATAGTACACACCCATTATGGTCTCCAGATGCTAGGTGTATCGCATATCTTAGTCCAGTTGGTGATGGGAAAAATCAGATATTTGTTAAGTCACTAGATGGTTATAGAGAGGTTCAAATTACCGATGAGAAAGAAGGAGTCAGTACATTCAAATGGGGTCATACTGGCAAGGGTCTTTATTATGTTACGCAGTCAAAAGAATGTGAGGAGATAAAGAAACGTAAGGACCTATATGGAGATTTTCAACATATAGGTAAGGAACACCAGAATAATTGTTTATATTACATTGAAATAGAGAAGGTGATACAAAGTGATACAGATGAACACGAGAACAGAGTCGTTTATCAATTAACGGATGGTAAGGATTTTCATATCCATGAATTTGATATTTCAAATGATGGTAAAAAGGTTGTATTTATGGCGACACCAAGCTCAAATATGGCAGATTATATAAATGGAGATCTATACATACTCCATATTAAAACTGGAGAGCTACAAAAGCTGAATGTGGATAAGTTGTTGGGAGGGAGTGTTTGCTTTTCTCCTGACGGCAGTAAAATATGTTACACAGCAAGCATAAGAGAGAAGGATTACTATAGAAACCACATACAAGATAGTACTTTAGAGATATATGATATAAATACCGGAGAGCTAATTCAACCTGTAACAAATTTTGATAGTACGGTTATGCCATTACAGTGGACAGCTAAAGGGGTTTTAATTAGGTGGCAGAATAAAACGAATTATCTTATTGGTTTGCTAGCCGAAGATGGCACTGTGGAAATATTAAGCGAAAAAGTAGATGGCTTTATAATGGATGCTTCTATAACAAAGGATGGCAAACATATATCCTACAATAAGGCAATAACAAATGAAACCTTTGAAATCTATTTAGACGATAAAAAAATAACGGATGAAAATAGCTTTTTCAAAGGGAAACTTAGAAGTAACAGGGAAATCATCTCATGGAAAAGTAGCGATGGTCTTGAAATAGAAGGTGTTTTATCAACGCCAGTAGAGTTTGACACTAATAAAAAATATCCTTTATTAGTAGTAATTCACGGCGGTCCGGCTTGGGCATCTTTTCCGATATTTTCAGACTGCTTCAATGAGAAATATCCGATTGAACAGTTTGTTGAAAAAGGCTTTATCGTTTTAGAGCCAAATTACAGAGGAAGTTCAGGTTATGGTAATGAATTTTTAAAAGCTAACTATAGAAAACAGGGGATTGCTGACTACGGTGATGTTATATCTGGAGTGGATGAACTAGTAGAAAAAGGGATGGTAGACAAGGATAGAGTAGGAGTTATGGGATGGAGCAACGGTGGATATGTATCAGCTTTCTGTTCTACGTTTAGTAGTCGGTTTAAAGCTATTTCAGTTGGCGGTGGAATCACTAACTGGAGTACCCATTATGTAAATACAGATATACCTTACTTTATTAGAATGTATTTAGGAAATACTCCATGGAATGACCCAGAGATATATACGAAGACATCACCTATGACGTATATTAAATCAGCTTGTACGCCTACCTTAATTCAACATGGGGAAAAGGATGCAAGAATTCCAATTACAAATGCATATGATCTATATCAAGGATTAATGGATATGGAAGTTGATACAGAATTAATTATATTTAAAGGAATGGCATATAGTTCTGACCAACCAGGAGTTCATGTGGCTATTATGAAGCAGAACTTGATGTGGTTTTCACACTATATTCTTGGAGAGAGTATGGAGGGTTTTAGGAATTTGTAAGGGATGTTTGTACAAGGCATAAGGTTGAAACGGTCTTCATATTGAGATGATTTATTATAAAATATATACTTAAACTACTATCAGTACATAAATCAGGGAGGACTAATATGACAGGAAATAAAAATGACTTACTAGTAGAAAAACGTGAAGAGTTATTGAAAGTATTGCAAGCTCGTTTTGAGAAAAACATGAACCGCCATGAAGGTCTTGAATGGGCTAAAGTTGAAGCGAAGCTGACTACTAATAATGAAAAAATGTGGTCACTTAACGAAATGGAAGTAACTGGTGGTGAGCCGGATGTTGTTGGTTATGATGAAGAAAAGGACGAATATACTTTCTATGATTGTTCAAAGGAGAGTCCTAAAGGCCGCAGAAGTCTTTGTTATGATCTTGAAGCGTTAGAATCAAGAAAAAAACATAAACCAGAAAATAACGTTATTGATGTTGCCAATGCTATGGGCATTGAGTTATTAACGGAAGAACAATATCGAGAGTTACAACAACTTGGAGATTTTGATATGAAATCATCGAGTTGGGTACAAACACCTTCAGATATTAGAGAGCTTGGTGGTGCTCTATTTTGCGATTATCGCTTTGGACATGTTTTCGTGTACCACAATGGAGCAGACTCTTACTATGCTGCCAGAGGTTTTCGTGGTTCGTTAAAAGTTTAAATTAGGATAAATAAGAAAAAGAGCCTATATTCAGGCTCTTTTTCTTATTTATATTTTAAAAGTAAATTGTTACTACGCAGTTTTACTTAATTTATATGTTCTGTGGTTGTTTTTACGGAAAAGTTTAGGGAAAACATAGCCATCTAATCCAATACGTCCAGCGTTCTGCCCTGCAACTAAAATGAACATAGTCAAAATAAGCAGGTTTGGGTTTACACTAACAGTTCCACTTAATAAAAATGAAAGATTCATTATGATTCCGAAAAATGCAGCTGTTTTTGTTAATCCGCCTAAAATCAAACCTAGACCTACTAAAATTTCTCCCCATTGAACTAAAAAGCTAAATAGGTCTGCGTTTGGAAGGACAAAATGTTGAAGAAAATCTGCCCACCAACTTTGTACTGCAGGGTGGTCACCTGATGCTTGAGCAATAGCACCCTTTAGAAAACCGCTTGCGTCAAAAGATTGTCCGAAGACTTTGCCTATCCCAGCAGCGAGCCATGTATATCCTATGTAAAGCCGTAAAAGTAATAATATGAAAGTAGCACGTTTATCAGTTCTTAAAAAATTGATAACCATTGAAATCCCTCCAATATTGTATTTACAAGTTTATTATATATCCAATGTGAAAAGATTCACAATGGAGAGAATGTGAACAAGGATAGGTTGTGAATAATTGTTTTATTTTTTGTAACATTTTATCTGCTTTGATAAACTAAGAATAGAGATATATGTAAAGGAGACGAAGACTCAATATGTGGATGAACTTGTAATGATTAGAAACTAGATAGATGAATTTTGCTCTCATAAGCGAGGGTGTATTTAGTCATCTGTAAATCATTCAAGGAATGCATATTTGGATTGTACATCCCTTTTATAAGGATAGGTGCCTATTTTATGTATCTGTCTTTTTTGTGGGAAAGTTTATATCTCTTATATAAAATATGCGTCCTTTAAACTTGGAGGAGTATATGATGAACCAATTAAAAAATAAAGTAGCAGTTATTACAGGGGTAAGTCGTCTAGATGGTATAGGCGCAGCGGTTTGTAAAGAATTAGCTGAATTAGGATACGATATATTTTTTACGTATTGGACAGCTTACGATAAAGAGATGCCTTGGGGCGTTGATAAAAATGAACAAATACAATTAAAAGAAGAGTTACTAAAAAACGGTGTTAAAGTCTCAAGTATGGAGTTAGATTTAACTCAGAATGATGCACCGAAAGAGCTTATAAATAAAGTTACTGAACAATTAGGGCACCCTCATATATTAATTAATAATGCAGCATATTCTACGAATAATGATTTCTCTACGTTGACTGCTGAAGAATTAGATAAGCATTATATGGTAAATGTTCGTGCGACTACATTGCTCAGTAGTCAATTTTCCCGGGGATTTGATAAGAAATATGGTGGTAGAATTGTTAATATTACTTCGGGGCAATTTCAAGGTCCTATGGCAGGAGAACTAGCTTATGCGACAACGAAGGGAGCTATTGATGCTCTTACTAGTACGTTGTCAGCAGAGGTAGCTCATTTAGGAATAACAGTGAATGCAATTAATCCAGGACCAACCGATACAGGATGGATGACTGAAGAGATAAAACAAGGGTTAAAGCCGATGTTTCCTTTTGGCAGAATTGGTGAGCCAAGGGATGCAGCTAGACTCATTAAATTTCTAGTAAGTGAAGAAGCTGAGTGGATTACTGGGCAAGTTATTCATTCAGAAGGTGGATTTAAAAGATAAAAAAGAAGGTATCTCACCTTGGTGAGATACCTTCTTTTTTAATCTTTCTTCAATCTTCGTGCAACATCATTCCCTAAAGACTGTAATCCTTGAACGAGGATAATTAAAATAAAGACAGTTGCATACATTACTTCAGGCTCGTAGCGTAAATGTCCGAAGCGGTATGCTAAATCCCCTAGCCCGCCAGCACCTACAAGGCCAGCCATTGCTGTTGCGCCGATTAATCCGATCGTTGCGATTGTTAATCCGAGTACAAGGGAGGGACGTGCTTCTTTCACCATAACGTGCCAAATGATTTTTATAGTAGAAACGCCCATCGCTTGGTAGGCTTCAATGACACCGCGATCGACTTCTAGTAAAGCTGTCTCCATTAAACGTGCGATATAAGGGGCTGTGAAGACGACAAGCGGTACGATAACACCTTGCACGCCAATGGACGTTCCCATTAGAAACTTTGTAAAAGGCAAAATAAAGAATAATAGAATGATAAATGGAAGAGAGCGAATAACATTAATAACCGTATTAAGAATAGGATAGATGATTTTATTTTCATGCTGTCCATCAGGTCTCGTTAAAACAAGTGTAACACCAAGTGGCAGTGCAATAAGGATCGAGATGAGTAATGAAATAGATGTCATTTGAAAGGTTTGGATCGTAGCTTCCCATATGACTTTACCCCATTCATCCAAAAAGGACTTGTTTCCCATAGTCTGTTCTACCTCCTTCTACGATGATTCCTTGCTCTTGTAAAAATGATAAAGCACGGTGGATTTCATTTTGTTCCCCTTGCATATGAACGACTAGTTTCCCATATGCTTCATGTTTTAACTGCGTAATATTACCGGATAAAATATTCGGATACACTTGGAAACGTTTTGTGGCAACGGCTAAGGCAGGTTCCCCTGAAGTAGTGCCAATAAATGAAAGTGTTACAATTTCTCCAGTACTTTGTAGTTCTTTCTGTACCTCTTCTGGAATTTTCGCTGCAAATGCGCTATTTACAAATTTCTTCGTTGTTACATGTTGTGGGTTTGTGAAAATATCTTTTACAGTCCCACTTTCGACTACAGATCCATGTTCCATAACAGCAACGCGGTCACATATACGCTGGATGACATTCATTTCATGTGTAATGAGTAAAATCGTAATTCCGATTTCTTCGTTAATCTTTAATAGCAAATCAAGGATAGAATCGGTTGTTTCGGGATCTAATGCGCTCGTTGCTTCATCACTTAATAACACTTCAGGTTCATGTGATAGCGCACGAGCAATTGCAACACGCTGTTTTTGACCACCAGAAAGTTCGCTTGGATACGCATCTTTTCTATTAAAAAGATCGACAATGCGTAAATACTTTTCTACTCTTTTTTCAATTTCTGCTTTTGGAATGCCAGCAAGCTGTAATGGTAATGCGATATTTTCATAAACGGTAACAGTTTTAAGTAAATTGAATCCTTGGAAGATCATTCCGATTCTTTGTCTCGCTTTTGCTAGTTCTTTTGTCGATAACGTTGTTAAGTCTTGTTCGTTTACAATGATATTTCCTGTCGTTGGTTTTTCTAATAAATTTACACATCGAATCAATGTACTTTTACCAGCGCCACTATACCCAATGATTCCAAATACCTCGCCTTTTTCTACTTTAAGGGAAGTAGATTTAAGAGCCTCAACATTCCCTTTTTTTGTTGTAAATACTTTGGATATGTTTTTTAATTCAATCATTATCGTCAGCTCCTACCAAGATGGTAAAACTGAACCATCAAATTTTTTCTCGATAAACTCTTTTACTTCTTTAGATTGATAAGCTTTCTTTAATTTATTTACAACGGCATCATCTTTATTTTCAGTACGAACAACAACCCAGTTCACATAGGGTGAATCTTTTCCTTCGCGGAAAATAGAATCTTTCGCTGGACTTAATTTTGCACCTAATGCAAAGTTTGTGTTAATTGCAGCTGCTTTCACTTCACTTAGTTGCGTTGGTAATTGAGATGCCTCTAATTCGACAATCTTTAATTTTTTTGGATTTTCAATTACATCTTTTGCAGTCGCTTTTTCTGTAGCCTTTGGATCAACTCTTAAAACCCCTGCTTTTTCAAATAATTTTAAAGCTCGAAGTTCATTCGTTGGGTCATTTGGTACAGCAATTGCATCGCCCTCTTTTAAGTCTTTTACATCTTTTATATCTTTAGAATATACACCCATAGGGAATGTTACTGTTGAAAATACTTCAGCTAATTTCATATTGCGTTCAGCTTTAAATACATCTAAATACGATTTAGTTTGGTAGCTATTTACATCAAGGCTTTTTTCATCTAATGATACGTTTGGCGCTACATAATCATTAAATACTTTTATATCAATTTCGAGACCATCTTTTGCTGCAACTTCTTTTACCTTTTCAAAAATTTGTTCATGTGGTCCACCTGTTACACCGACAGTAATCTTTTTCTCGTCTAATGCTTTTACCTCTTTATTTGAACTCACGCTACATGCGCCTAATAATAATACTGCTCCGCTTACAATGCTTAATAATACCTTTTTCATCTATAAATCCCCCTTCATATACGTTCCAAAATAAAAAGCACCTCTCAAAAATAAGAGAGGTGCCGAATAGACGAAATAGATTCCTCTCTTATCTTCCAAAACGAAAACTCGTTTTGCAGGAATTAGCACCTTAGCTTATACGTCATAAGCTCGGTTGCCGGGCATCATCGGGCCAGTCCCTCCGCCACTCTTGATAAGAGTATGTGTATGTAGTTTTGAATATGGTACTAATAGTAAATCGTACAAAAAGAATTGTCAATGATATTTTCAGAATATATTTTATTTTAAGGCAATCGAAACGTTCCCCTTTTTATGTCCTTTTTCTACATATATATGAGCTTCAGCAATTTCTTCTAATCGGTAAGTTCTATCAATAACAGGCTTTAGCTTTTCTGTTTCAGCTAGTTGTTTTAGTAGGTTCATATCTTCTTTACTGACCTTTGCCATCATTCCGTTCACAGATACATATTTTCCATTAGGCATTAATGCATCTATACAAAGAGACTTTTTATATTTTCCAACTGCATCAAATATAATATCATAGTGCTCGCCCCGCTTAGTAAAATCTTCTTTCATATAATCAATTACGTTGTCTGCCCCTAAAGCTGTTACTAAATCTAAATTCGAACTACTACAAATGGCTGTGACAGTCGCCCCGAAGTATTTCGCAAGTTGTATGGCAGCTGTCCCTACTGACCCAGAGGCGCCGTATATAAGTACTCGTTGCCCTTTTTTTATCTGTCCTTTTCTAAGGAAGTGCAATGCTGAAGTTCCGCCAAAAGGAATAACGGCAGCTTCTTCATATGTCACATTGGTAGGTTTTAATGCTATTAATCCACTTTCATGCACGCATGTGTATTCCGCATAACCACCAAGGTTTAGTTCTGTTAATGCAAAAACTTGATCTCCTTTTTTAAATTGTGTTACATCTGTTCCAATGTCTTCGATTTCACCGGATAACTCTACGCCAAGTATAGGTTTTCTCGGTTTTCTGAAACCTAATATGATCCGCATAGGAATCCAAAATAAGAGGGGGCTATTAAAGCCACGTATTCTACAATCTCCAGTTGATACACTTGTTGCGTGAATTTTAACTAATACTTCATTTTTTTTAGGTTTAGGCTTTTCTACATTTTGAAGTTGGAGAACATTAGGTGGTCCATACTTTGTGCAAATAATCGCTTTCATCCTGACCTCCTGAAATGAGTTGTTATTATTTACATCATATTTAAACTTTTTCTCAAACATGTTGTTATATAGGAAATAAATTTAAAGATAAATATTACGAATTATATAGATTTCATAGGAAAAGAGATGATATTATTTTTGGGAAGGAGGGGACGTTATGAAAAAATTTATTTTAATTTCAAGTTTAGTACTTGCAGTCGGTCTAGGAGTAGGGTGTAGTAATGAGAAAACAAAAAAGACTGATGAACCGAAAAAAGAAGCTGTGCAGAAAGAAAAGGAATTAACAGCGAAGGATGTTTTTAATAAAGCGAATGAAGCTTTTAAAAACGAAGAAAATGTAACGATGACATATGATGTGGGAATAAAGGCTGAAGGAACAGAGATGAATGTAATAAAGGCCAAAATGCAACTAGAGCCGAAGAAAAAAAATTCTCGTTCTGAAATGAATGTTTCTGGTACAGAGGTTGTTGTTTATGATGTGGGTGGCAAAATTGCTGGTCAGTTGAAAAATCCTAATACGGGTGAAGTTATGTCTGTACCAGAGGAACAATTAAATGCTAACGGAATGAACGCGACTCAAGGAATGGTAGATAATTTAGAGATTCCATCGGAAATTTTAAATAAAGTGAAGATGGAGAAAAGTGGAGATAATTATAAGCTGAAGTTTGCATTAAAAGGGCAAGAGACAGAGAGTATGTTAGCTAGTATGGATGAAAAGCAGAAACAAATGCTACAAGGCCAAAATGCAAAGATAGAAGAAATAGATGGGGAATATATTATTACAAAAGATTTTAAATATGAATCAGCAAAGATAGATATGGTTATGAGTAGCAATGGTGAGGATAAAGCGCACATTATTACGGATGCAAAGTTTACATCGTATGATAAATTTGATCCAATACAATTGCCAGCAGCAAAGTAATCACTGTCAAGAGAGGTACCTGAAAGAACGGGTATCTCTTTTTGTTGCTAATAAGGAGAGTGTCCTTTGAAAAAAAGAAAGATAGCAGTGGTCATTGTCGCATATATGGTTTTGCTTGCAACGTCTGTACATACGTATAAAAAACAAATTGATCATCCTATTATGAGTGATGTAGGTAAATTGCTTCCGACGAAAATAAAACGTGTTGAAAGTGCTACGGAAGAGCACTCGTTAATAAAATTAGTGCGAGATGCAAAAGTTTCAGGAGAGAAAATTTCCATTGCAGGCATGCAACATAGCCAAGGAGGACAGACATATTATCCGAATGGCACGATGCTCGATATGAAAGGATATAATAAAATATTAGAATTTGATCCAGAGAAGAAGCGGATTACAGTTCAAAGTGGTGTCACCTGGAATGATATTCAGAAGAAAATAAATCCTTATGGCCTTGCGGTACAGGTCATGCAGTCTCAAAATATTTTTACTGTTGGCGGTTCATTAAGTGTAAATGTACACGGGCGTGATATTCGTCATGAGGCACTGATTGATACAGTAGATTCATTTAGATTGTTAATGGCAGATGGCACGGTACGTAATGTAAGTAGAGAAGAAAATGCAGAGTTATTTCCATATGTCATTGGGGGTTACGGTTTATTTGGGGTTATTTTAGATGTGACGCTGAAGTTAACAGATGATGAATTATATGAAATGCACACGAGAATGATAGATTATAAAGAATACGCATCTTATTTCAAAGAGAAAGTGAAAAGAGATGAGAATGTTCGTATGCACTTAGCACGTATTTCTGTTGCTCCAAATTCATTTTTAAAAGAGATGTATGTGACGGATTATACTTTGGCACAAAATCAAAATATGAGAGAAGAGTACAGTGAATTAAAGGAAGAAAATATTATAGCTGCACCAAAATTTTTACTTGGGTTATCACGTTATAGTGATTGGGGAAAGAATACATTTTGGGATATACAAAGAGGTTATTTTGAACGTACAGATGGAAAGTATGAGACGCGTAATAATGTTATGAGATCAGATAGTGCTTTTATGGAATATGAAAATCCAAATAGGACCGAAGTGTTACAAGAATACTTTGTGCCTATAGATGCTTTCACAGAGTATATAGATGATTTACGTAACGTATTAAATGAAGAAGAGTTTAATTTACTCAACATTACGATTCGTTACGTGGAAAAGAATGAAAATGCAGTTTTGTCCTATGCGAAAGATGATATGTTTGCGCTGGTTCTTTTGATTAACCAGGGACGCTCAGAGAGTGAGATAAAGAGAACAGAGGATGTCATTCGGAAGATGATTGATGTTACTTTAAAGCATAACGGTAGTTACTATTTGCCGTACTATTCTTATCCAACGAAAGAGCAGTTAAAGAGGGCATATCCTCGTATTGAAGAATTTCTCAAGAAAAAGAAGGAAGTAGATTCAGAAGAGCGATTTGTTAATTTATTTTATAGGGAGTATACGAAATGACATATAGAAGATTTGTGGCTTCGCAAAGTATTATCATGATGGCAGGAAGTATGGTATTTCCTTTTTATATATTATTACTTCGAAACGTTGGAAATAGCTTCTCGCAATTTGGCTGGGCGTATGGCTTATTTGCTTTAACATCAGCGCTTGTATATCCACTAGTGGGAAAGGTATCTGATCAAGTAGGTGATAAAAAATTATTAATCATATACGCTTGGTCCATGGCAATCTTAATGCTTTGCTTTCCGATTGCCACGGAAGTATGGCATGTGTATATTCTTCAAATTGTAATGGGAGTTTTAGGTGCTGTGCAGCGTAATACTGAGAAGACTTCATTAGCACGAAAGGTTGCGCAGGAAAAGGCTGGTTATGAGATTGGAAAATACCATGTGTGGACATCCATTGGCGGAGCAGTAGCGGTTATTGCCACGGGATATTTAGTAGATTTCTTTACGATTGGTACAATTTTTTATATTGCATCTATTCTATATGTAGTGAGCGGGATTGTATTAAGTAGTAAAAAAATATAACTATTCCTATTTTCACCTTAATACCCTTTATTTGTTATACTAAAAGGGAATACAAAAGAAAAGGGGACAGTGCCTTTGATGAAATTTGTAGTTTTAGCTATTCTTACTTTGTTTTTGATTCCATGGACAAGAAGTAGTAGTAAGCTTCGAGCAGTGGATAAGAAGGGAGATAAGAAGGTTGTAAAGGGTAAGAAATCATCTATTTTAGTTATTCCTGTTTTATTTTGGATAGGTATTGCAATCTATGAATACTTTTGGCTAATTGATGATCGAGTAGACTCGATTCTTACTCATTATTCTGTTGCAGTAGCAATTTTAATTGGGCTTGTTTTATTTTCACAAGATCAAATAGGGAAATTAGAAGGTACATTAAAAGGACTTCTAATGTTTATTTTACTCGCAAGTTACGGCTACTTTGGTTATTTGCACGATATAGTAATCTCGCAAAAGAAATATGATTCTGTTGTTAAGGTAGAGAAAGATATTTCAGAGCCATTTACTGAAAATGACCAGCCGTTTACAGTGCCGCCAAAGACAGCGGAGAATAAGATGAAAAAAGTATTTGGTGATATTCCAAAAGTAGCTTATTTTGAGCTAGGAGAATTAACGCCACAAATGGTAAACGGCGAGGCTTTATATGTAGCGCCGATTGAAGTTTCAGGATTTTTTAAAGCGCGTAAAGCTGAGACAATTCCAGGGTATGTAACGATGTCAGGTACGAATCCTGATGCGGAAGCGAAACTGCACCTCGGTTATAAAATGAAATATGTGCCAAGCATGTTTTTTGGTAATAATTTAGAGCGTGTGGTAAGGCAAGCAGAACCAAATTTAATCTTTAAAGGAAAACCTAAATTTGAGGTTGATGATAAAGGAAAACCATATTATACAATGACGTATGGTGAATTTATTTCAGGAAGATCTGGATTTGAGGTAGAAGGTGTTGTCGTAGTAGATGCACAAACAGGTGAAGTGAAAAGATATGATAAAGGAAAGGCACCTAAATTTGTTGATGGTGTATTAAATCATGAGACTGCATCTACGTTAAATACGTACTTTGGTAAATATATTCACGGATTTTGGAATACGAAATTCTCGCAAACAGATATGAAAATTCCGACTGAGTGGGGAACGAAAGAAGGGGTGACCCCGATCTTTGGTAAAGATGGAACACTGTATTATTTTACAGACTTTACTTCTCCAAAAGAAGGAGTAGATTCAGCCCTAGGCTATTCATTAGTAGATGCACGTACAGGCAAGCTATATTACTATAATGGAAAAGAAGTAAAGGGGATTATGGATGGTTCAGCAGCTACAGAAGTAGTGGATAATTCCTTTAAGAGAGAGAAATGGCATGGGACAATGCCTGTCATTTATAACGTATACGGTAAACCAGCTTGGATTATTCCGGTTGTTGATGATGGAGGCCTAGTACGTGCACATACAGTTGTATATGCTGCTAATGCAAAAATATTTGCGACAGGTTCTTCGCAGAAAGAAGCGCTTGAGAATTATAAAAACGTAATGAGCGGTAATGGTGATACATTTAGACCAACCTCAACAGGAAAAGAAGCGCAAAAAGAAGGTATTGTACAACGTGTATATAAAGAAAAATCAGGTGAAAATACAATCGTGTACGTACTTTTAGAGAATGAACAAAAGGTATTTATGATACCGGTGAAGAAATTCCCATATGCTATGTTTACAGAAGTAGGAGACCCAATTCAAATTACATATTTAGATACGGGAGAGATGATGTCCTCAGTATCTAAATTTACGAATAGCAATGTGAAAAAGTAAAGCGATAGAATTTCTATCGCTTTTTTTACATTATGAAAGAGGAAAATGCGCTGTACTTGACGTATGTTTATGATGTAACTATAATTGTTACGATTCAGTTTGTATAGGAAAGGGTGAATTGAAAAAGTGAATGAAGTTAATCACGAAATATATAAACCTGTAAAGGCAAACAGGTTATGGATGATTCTTGTATTAGGAACACTTACGGCGATTGGGCCATTATCTATTGATATGTATTTGCCTTCATTACCGAAGTTAACGGATGACTTGCAAACAGGTGCATCCCTCGCGCAGCTTACATTAACAGCTTGTTTGCTTGGGCTGTCAGTAGGACAATTATTTGTTGGCTCAATTAGTGATATTTACGGAAGACGCAAACCTCTTATTATTGCTCTTATTATTTATGTTGCTTCTTCTTTACTTTGTGCTGTTGCGCCATCTATTTGGACATTAGTGTTATTGCGCTTCCTACAAGGAGCTTCAGGATCAGCCGGGATTGTTATATCACGTGCGATGGTACGTGATATGTATTCAGGTTCTGAAATGACGAAGTTTTTCTCACTGCTTATGTTAGTAAACGGAGCAGCACCTATTTTGGCACCGATTATTGGGGGGCAATTATTACAGTTTACAACGTGGCGCGGTGTTTTCATCGTTCTTGGAGCAATTAGCGTATTCATGTTAATCTCAGCTATTTTTGTATTACGTGAAACATTACCTCCTGAAGAAAGAGAAACAGGTGGTTTGTCAGGGACTTTGGCGACGTACGGAAAATTGTTAAAGGACCGTCTGTTTATGGGATATGCATTGTCACAAGGATTAGTAACAGCGGCAATGTTTGCATACATTTCGGGCTCACCATTTGTGTTGCAGAACATATACGGAGCATCACCACAGCAATTTAGTTTATTCTTTGCGATTAACGGCATCGGTATTATTATTGCTAGTCAAGTAACGGGTCGTTTAGCGGGGAAAGTGAATGAGAAGACATTATTTGTCTCTGGTATCATTATTGCAGCTGTTGGTGGTTTATCTTTATTACTGACAATCTTACTAGGGATAGGGTTAATTGGTGTTTTATGCTCGTTATTCCTTGTCGTATCAAGTGTTGGGGTTGTCTCAACAACTGGGTTCTCATTAGCGATGAGAAATCAAAAACAAGCTGCAGGAACAGCATCAGCTTTATTAGGCTTATTACAGTTCATTTCAGGAGCGCTTGTTGCACCGCTAGTAGGTATCGGTGGAAGTAATACAGCATTACCGATGGGTGTTGTTATTGCGCTTTGTGAAGTAGGAGCAGTGTTATGTTATCTATTTATGGCCAGAAGAAGTGAGAAGCAGTTTGAACTGCAGCAAAAACAAAATTTAGAGGCTTAACAAAAAAGAACTGATTCAAAGGGAATGTTTGAATCAGTTCTTTTTTCATTTCTTTGAAATACCTCATACAGTTTTGTAAGGTGATGTAGTAAAGCAGTGCAAAAGTTATTTGTATAAAGTGACGATACTGTGACAAACATGTTGGTATATATATTACGATGTCGTCTTAAGTGTAAAAAGTAGGATGTTCTCGGTATAATAACAAGTGGAGATAAAAGAAACTATAATGAGTAGTAGCTGTAGATAAAAGGAGAAGAAGAGATGAAGAAGGTTTTGGGTATTGCTGTAATGGGAAGTATGATCCTTCTAGCAGGATGTAATGGAAATAAAGATACGAAAGAACCGAAAGAAAAGGTAGAGCAATCCACTGAGCAAACAGAAGAGATGAAAGAATACCGTGCAGTACATGAAAAATACGATATGAAAATGAATAAAGAAATTAATAACGCACTGCAGCTATTTGAAGTGGCAAAGGAAAAGGGCGGTAAGGAAATAACGAAGGATACATATAAAGAAAATGTGCAAAAGGTAACGACAAACATGTTAGAAGATATTGATAATATACGTAAAGAAATTCGTGTTCCGAAGTCGAAAGAGCAAGAACATGAGGTATATGTTGGTTTCTTGAATGAATCAGAACAAGCGATGAAAAAATTACAGAAGTTAGCGAAAGAAGAAGATTCATCGTTGATTCGTGATATAGAAATTAACTTTGCAACAGCATCGACATACTATAAACGTTTTCAAGCAGAAACGAAAAAATAACCTTGCCTGTGCAAGGTTATTTTTTCTTCTTACCATCTCCGTCTTCATCCTCGGATACTAATACCTTCTGTTCTTCGTGAAATTCGGAAATAGTTTGCCCGGTAATATTATCGAAAGGAGTATAAAAAGAAGTAATACGTTTCTTTTTAATAAAGAGTTTATAGAAGCCGATGATGACAAGTATAACGATTGTTAAGGGTAATCCTATAGTAGCAAGAAGTAAGGGGTCCATCTTATAACTCCTTTAATATCATTTCTTTTTATTATAAGCCGAAAACTGTAATTTCGATAAAAGAATTAAAAACTGACTTTTCTAAATTTATCCAATTAGATTGACTTTTCAATTTTTCAGAATTATAATTCGAGATATACAATTTGAACCAAATAATAATATAGCAATTTACTTATCCAGAGAGGTAGAGGGACTGGCCCTATGACACCTCAGCAGCGGGTTCTGTAGTAGGAACACCGTGCTAATTCCAGCAAGCAAGTCTTGAAAGATAAGTGATGGGCCTTTGTTTATTAAGCCTTGATCTTATTTTTTAAGATCAAGGCTTTTTGTATTCTAAAAAGAGAAAAGGAAGTAATGGAAAAAGTACGTTTATAAAACTAAGTAAATATATGTGTTTAGGGGGTTATTAGGGTGTATGTAATTAAAAAATTATCAGTTATGGTGTTCACACTATGGGTTATTACGACGGTGACATTTCTAATTATGCATATTATTCCGGGGGATCCATTTTCATCAGATGCAAAAATCTTTCCTGAAGAAGTGATCCAAAACATGAGAGCGAAGTATCACCTTGATGAACCGTTATGGAATCAATATGTTGCTTATTTAGACGGCGTAGTTCATTTTGATTTTGGTGAATCTGTTCAATCAACCGGGCAAGGTGTATCAGAAATTATAACAACTGGTTTTGGTCCATCAGCAATTATTGGTTTACAAGCACTTATTATTTCATTGCTAGTCGGAATTGCTGCAGGTACATTTGCTGCTCTCTATCATGGGAAGGTAATTGATTACGGTGTAAGTTTACTTGCCATCCTCGGTATTTCTATTCCAAGTTTTATTTTAGCACCACTATTTATACAAGTATTCGCTATCCAATTTGAGCTTTTACCAGTAGCCTCTTGGGGAACATTCGAACATACATTATTGCCATCCTTTGCATTAGCGTTAGGGCCAATCGCAGTTATTACAAGGTTTGTTCGTTCTAATATGATCGAAGTACTGCAGAGTGATTATATTAAGCTAGCAAGAGCAAAAGGCATACCAATTAAGAAGATTATTATAAGACATGCTCTTCGAAATGCGATTGTTCCAGTACTTACATTTGTGGGACCGTTAATGGCTGGACTTTTAACAGGGACTTTCGTTATTGAAAAAATCTTTTCAATTCCTGGCCTAGGAAAATATTTTGTAGATAGTATTTTTAACCGAGACTATCCGGTGATTATGGGAACAACGATTTTTTATAGTGCATTATTAATTGCTTGTATTTTCATTACAGATATTATTCACCGCATTGTTGATCCGCGTATTCGTTCTATTACATAAGGAGGGGGGATATTAAAATGGGAGCTTATGAAATTAATGAACAGTTATTAACGAAAGAAGAGAAAAAAGAATTAACGATAAATAAAAATCAGCAAACGATTAGCAGAAAGAAAGAAGTGTTTCGTAAGTTTATATCGAATCCAATCGCAGTTTTAGGAACAGTGACGTTATTGCTAATTATTGTTTTCTCGCTTATTGGCGAAAGTTTAACTTCATTTACTGCGAGTGAACAAGTAAAAGAGGCAACAAATTTACCGCCGAGTAGTGAACATTGGTTTGGAACAGATGATTTAGGGAGAGATATTTGGGCACGTACTTGGGCTGGTGGGAAGATTTCACTAACAGTGGGATTAGTAGCAGCTGCCCTCGATATAGGGCTTGGTGTACTGATTGGTGGATTTAGTGGATACGTGAGAGGGCGTAATCGCCTTGGAACGTTAATTGATGAGTGGATTATAAGAGGAATTGAAGTATTATACGGTATCCCGTATTTATTAATTGTTATTTTACTATTAATTGTTATGAAACCAGGTCTTTTCACCATTATTATCGCCCTTGCATTAACGGGATGGATTGGAATGGCTCGTCTCATTCGAGCACAAGTATTGTCTTTAAAACAACGAGAGTTTGTTATTGCAGCAGAGCGATTAGGTACATCACATATGAAAATTATATATGGGCATTTAATTCCGAATTTAACAGGCATTATTATCGTCAATTTATCATTTACAATTCCGGCAGCTATTTTTTCAGAATCATTTTTAAGCTTTATAGGACTTGGGGTACAATCACCAGCGGCAAGTTGGGGGACGATGACGAATGACGCACTTGGGGACATTATTGAGCGGAGAATGGTGGCAACTATTTTTCCCAGCAATCATGATTGCGCTCATTATGTTCGCATTTAATGCGATTGGTGATGGTTTACAAGATGCAATTGATCCAAAAATCGTAAAACGGAATCGAAAGGAGAAAAAACATGGGACAGCTCTTATCTTTAGAAAACGTAACGTTAGCCGTTGAAAAAGAGAATAGTAACCAAGCAATTGTGAAGCATGTTTCCTTTTCTATTAGCGAAGGTGAAATAGTTGCACTTGTAGGAGAAAGTGGTTCAGGGAAAAGTGTTACAGCACAATCTATTATCGGCTTAAATCAAGAATCAATTCATATTGATGATGGAAATATATCTTTTGAATCAAAGGAATTAACGAATCTACAAGAATCAGAATGGAATCAAATTCGAGGGAAAGATATTTCGTTTATCTTTCAAGACCCACTTTCATCTTTAAATCCGACGATGAAGGTAGGAAGGCAAATTACAGAGGTGATTTTGCAACACGAAAAGAAATCGAAAAAAGAAGCAAAAGAAATTGCGATTAACTTATTAAATGATTTAGGGATACATGAAGCAGAGAAACGCTTTGAACAGTACCCACATCAATTAAGCGGAGGCATGAGGCAACGTATTTGTTTAGCAATCGCATTTGCCTGCCACCCCAAACTCGTTATTGCGGATGAACCTACGACAGCATTAGATGTAACAATTCAAAAGCAAATTATGGAGTTATTAAAGGAAAGAAAGGAAAAGCAAAATACGAGTATTTTACTAATTACGCACGATTTAGCACTTGTACGTGAAGTAGCGGATCGAGTAGTTGTGATGTATGGAGGACGTGTTGTTGAAAAAGGAACGATAGAGGAAGTGATAGGTTCCCCTAAACATCCATACACAAAAAGCTTATTACAAGCAATTCCGAATATGGATGATTCCGAAAAGGTATTACGTGCAATAGAAGGAACGACACCTTCCATTGAAACATTAAATAGCTTTGGTTGTCCTTTTGTAAATCGTTGTCCAGTAGCGATAAAAGAATGTATTCATCGTTTCCCAGAGAGAACAACGTATTCTAAGGAGCATAGTTCACATTGCTGGCAGCATGTTCTGGAGCATAATAAAGCGAAATCAAAAGAGAAGGTGAATGCCTCATGACGACAGATTTAATTACTGTAAAGCAAGTAACAAAAACATATAGAAGTAGAAGTAAAGAAATCACAGCGTTAAAAGATATATCACTTTCTATCCCGAAAGGAACAACACTCGGCATTATTGGTGAAAGTGGTTCAGGAAAAACAACACTTGGAAAGCTTATAGCTGGGATTGAGAGCCCAACGTCTGGTGAAATTGATTATAACGGTCAAGTCGTTCACAAGCTGAAATCAGCTCATAGGCGAGATTTTTTACAGAAAGTACAGTTCATTTTTCAAGATTCCACAGCAGCATTAAATCCGCGCTGGAAAGTACGCGATAGCGTAACGGAAGGTTATATTTCATTCGGTTTAGGTGATAAAGGATTAAAGGATAAAGTAGCGGGTGATGCGCTAGAGCGTGTTGGATTAGATAGAAGATATATTGATCGATATCCGCATGAATTTAGCGGAGGACAACGTCAACGTATCGCTATTGCAAGAGCGTTATTGTGTGAGCCGGAAGTATTGATTCTTGATGAACCAATTTCAGCATTAGACGTTTCATTGCAAATTCAAATTGTACATCTGCTGCAAAAAATCCAAAAAGAACAAGGTTATACATATTTATTCATCGCTCACGATTTACCGATGGTTCACTATTTATGTGAAAAAGTAGCTGTCTTATACAAAGGAGAACTTGTTGAATTTGGAAATACGGAGGAAGTATTCCGTAATCCACAACATTCTTATACAAAAACATTATTAGCATCAACACCAAAAATTTCAGGTTAAAGGAGAATGTAGGATGAAGAAGTTTTTACTGTTTGTCATTATGACTGTTTTAGCGATTACTTCTGTCGCTTGCGGTAAGAAAGAGACGCAAAAGGCGAGTGCTGGTAAGGGAGAAGGAGATCGATTAGTAACGAATATTAGTAGTGATCCATATACACTTGATTCTGCTATTGCAACAGATAGCACGTCAGGTTATATAATTGGACAGTTGTTTTCAAGTTTATATACGCAAGATAATAATGGGAAATATCAAAATGAATTAGCGGAGAAAGAAGAAGTAAATGCTGATGGAACTGAATATACAATCCATTTGAAGAAAGATATTAAATGGTCAGATGGTTCTCCTATTACAGCAAATGATTTTGAATTTGCATGGAAGCGATTATTAAATCCGAAAACGGGTTCTATGAATGCGACAGAAATGTATTTTATTAAAGGGGCAGAGGCGTATAATACTGGAAAAGGTGAAGAGGGACAAGTTGGTATTCAAGTTGTTGATCCTCAAACATTAAAGGTAACCCTTGAACACCCAGTTGCTTCTATTAAACAAAAACTAGCAAGCTCACTATTTATTCCATTAGCTAAAAAGTCGATTGATGATAATAATAAATTAAAAACAGATCCAAAAGAGTTAATTACGAATGGGCCATTCACGTTAAAAGAGTGGAAGCATAACCAAGCTATTACAGTACAAAAAAATAAAGAATTCTATGATAAAAAGGTAACTCTAAAAGAAATTGAGTTTCGTATTATTCCAGACTCTAAAACAGCGTATCAATTATTTAAATCCAAAGAATTAGATTTACTAAGTGGTTTACCACAAGAGATGATCGAAAAAGAAAAAGAAAAAGGAAATAAAGAATATAAGCGTGTTGCAGGGTTCTCTTCTTATATTTATTCGTTTAACGTAGAAAAAGAGCCGTTTACAAATGCGAAGGTACGTAAAGCATTTTCATTAGCGGTTGATCGTAAATTTATCGTTGAAAAATTGTATAAAAATAATGCGCAAGAAGCATATGCATTCGTTCCAGAAGGAGCAAAAACACAAAGTGGCCGTGATTTCCGTAAAGAAAAAGGTGATTACGTTAAATTTGATCCAGCGGAAGCGAAAAAGTTATTAGAAGAAGGCATGAAAGAACAAGGCTGGCCTACATTACCTGAAGTAACATTAAAATTCACTACAGATACACAACATAAAAAAGTAGCAGAAGCAATGCAAGAAATGTTTAAGAAAAATCTTGGCGTAGATATTAAATTAGAAAATAAAGAGTGGAAGAGTTACATCGACACATACAAGCAAAGTGATTTCCAATTAGCTTATATGGGATGGGGCGGCTCTTTATTAGATCCAATTACTAAACTAGATTTATATGCGGGTGATGGTCCAAATAACTATGCAAAATGGCATAATAAAGAATTTGACGCTTTAATAAACGAAGCAAAAGTTGAACAAAACGAGGATAAGCGTTTTGAATTATTGCATAAAGCGGAAGATATTATGTTTACAGATTCACCATTAATCCCAATTATTTTCCCAAGTGCTTCCTATTTACAAAAATCATCAGTATCCGGTGTCCAATTCATTATTGGTTCTAGTCCAGAATTAAGATACGCAAAAATTAAAAAATAAAGAAGTAGGCAACCGCCTACTTCTTTATTTTATTTCTCTTTTATATTCTTTTTTCGTTCCATCAGAGAAGACAACTTCTAAATCAAATTTTTGATAGTCTTTATCAAGTTTGAATACGTTCACTACTTGATCGATTACTTCTTGGTCAGCAGTATCTTTATCAAATTTTAATTCTTGTAGAAGTGGGCTTAATTTTGTGATAGCCTCGTCTCCTGTTAATTTTACATCTGCTTTATGATCTTCAATTTTTGCTTCCATTTTCTTGTCAGCTGCTACATTTTTATAGTCTGCTTCGTAGTCTTTCTTTGTATCTTGATAGTCTGCCTTTAAATCGAATTCATTGAAGTTTAGTTTTAAATCTGCAGGAGCCTCATTTTTTGCTTCTTCAGTCGTCTTTTTATTAGAAGTTGTGTCTTCTTTGGCAGGAGCTTTACATCCTGTTAATGCAGGTACTAGCATAAGAGCTAATAAAACTGATAGTAGAATTCTCATTATAAATTCCTCCTTATGTAAATTCGTTCTATACAAGTTTTTCCCAAAAACATGTAATTATGTATGTGTTGAAAATAAATTATTATCCTGCAGTCACGAGGGCTAATCCGCAATTTAAATCAAAAACGATTTGTATGTATATGGTAAATTGAAATTGTGAGGGAGGGGCTAAAATGCATGAAGAATATAAAGAGATAATAAAAAAATCAATTGAATATATAGAGAATCACTTACATGAGGAGCTTACAACAGAAAGAGTGGCATCTCACAGTGCCGTATCGATGTACCATTTTCATCGCATCTTTCAAAGATATGTTGGGATGAGTGTAACGGATTATATTCGAAAGAGAAGGTTAACTCATGCTGCGCAAGTTTTAGTGTCAACGGAGAGAGCTGTTATTGATATTGCACTGCAATACGGTTTTTCCTCACAAGAGGCATTTACGAGAGCTTTTAAAAGAATGTTTCAATTGCCACCAAAGAAATATCGAAAGTACTTTCAGTCATTTTATATAGAAAGAGAGGGTGTTTCAATGCAAAAAGGTATACCGAAAGGATGGATCTTAAGTGGGAGTCATCCTGCTGAATATGAGATGGGTTTAGATTATGAAGTTGTCCATCAAGGAAAAGTATCTGCATACATAAAAGCAAAAGAGAATGTTACGAACGGAGGATTTTCAACATTAATGCAAATGTTCAGAGCGGATAAATATGTAGGGAAGAGATTACGTTTTACAGCATTTGTTAAGAGTGAAAATGTAAGAGATTGGGCAGGATTGTGGATGCGAGTAGATGGAAAAGATACAGAACCGCTCGCTATGGATAATATGCAAAATCGCCCCATTAAAAATACGAATAACTGGCAATCGTACTCGGTTGTATTAGATATAAAAGAAGAAGCACTTGGTATTGCATTTGGTGTTTTATTATCAGGAGAAGGTTGTGTGTGGCTAGATAGTATTCGCTTTGATGAAGTAGATGAAAAAATTCCTTCAACAGATTTGGCAGAGAACTTTTATGAAACACTTTTAGAAGAGCCGGTGAATCTGCAATTTGAAGAAGTAGAAAAATAAAAAACAAGGAGAAAAGATATGCTCAAATATGTAAAACTAATAAGTATTAGTTTAGTAATATCGTCTTGTATTATGGGAATTAATTATTTAGTTAGCTATCTTTGGTCAGGGCATATACCTTCTTTGACGTGGAGAACATATTTGATGTTTGTGTTTATATTTATGATGAGTTTTGGTTCAATGCAAAAAGAAGGAAAAGAGGATTATTGACAATAGTCTTTTTCGCATTTCTTTCATTAACACAAATGGTTGTAACTGTGCCACATGAAATGCTTTCTAAAACATATCAAACAATCAGTGAATTATTTCCTGCAACATATGCAGCGAATGGCTATTATACAATAATATTTGGAGGAGTTAGTTTAGAGAGAAATATTATTTCATTATTAGTTATTGTATTGGTTACACAATCAGTAGCAGTGATGACTTTAGCTATAAAAGGAATGGTAAAGGGAAGAAGAAGCTCTGTAGTTAAAGAAGTATAAAATAAAAAGGTATCCTCGGTGGGATACCTTTTTATTAGCACTTATTATTTTGTAACTTCTGTCCACTTGTAGTTAAACTCACCACCGAAGTCAGTTGTTACAAGTCCTTTAATGAAAGAGCGTTGTAAGTAAGAACGGCCTTGTTGGTATAAAGGAGCGACAGCGCCGTCTTGTAATAGAATTTTTTCAGCTTGCTTCATTGCTTCAAAGCGTGCTTTTTCATCGCCAGCTAAATCTGTTTTCACTTTATGAATTAGCTCATCGTACTCTTTGTTAGAGTATTTATCGAAGTTATAAGCACTATCTGTTGTAAATAAATCTAAGAATGTAATTGGATCAGCGAAGTCAGGGCCCCAGCCGTCAATACCAATTTCATAGTCACCACTTAATAGTAGTTTTAGCTGTTGTTTACGTGGTTGTGGTTTTAAATTCACTGTTAATCCATCTAGGTTCTTTTCTAATTCACCTTTTAAATATTCACCAGTCTTTTTAGCTAAAGCATTGTCACTTGTTAATAGTTCGATTGTTACTTTGTCAGTACCAAGTTCTTGTTTTGCTTTTTTCCAGTTTTCTTTCGCTGTTTTCACATCATCCTTGACTAGATTTCCATTTTCTTTACGGAAGTCATTGCCTTCTGGGCTCTTTGCAAATTTCGCAGGAACCATTCCTTCAGCTGGAACAGCGCCGTTATTTAAGATTGTTTCTACGTAAGCTTTTTTATTCATTGCGCCGTTAATAGCAAGGCGTGCATGTTGATTTTTTAATGTTTCATTTTTCTGATTTAATCGTAAGAATTGAATGCCGACTTCAGCGCGTTCTTTGAAGTTTGGATCGCTCTTATATTTATCAACAAACTCTGCAGTTAAAGCAACACGATCAATTTGTCCTGAATCATATAAGTTCACTTCTGTAGACTTATCTTTAACGACATTGAAGTTGATTTCTTCTAATTTTACAGTTTTAGCATCCCAATAGTTAGGATTTTTCTTCAATTGGAAGCTTTGTTCATGTTTCCAGTTATCTAATGTGAAAGCACCGTTATAAATTAAATGATTTGTTTCTAAACCATATTTATCGCCTTGAGACTTTAAGTACTCTTCATTAATTGGTAAGAATGTTGAGAATGTAGTTAAGCTTAAGAAGTAGGGAACAGGACGGTCTAGTTGTACTTCTAACGTTTTATCATCAACAGCTTTGACCCCTAGTTGATCAATTGGCAATTGTTTTTGGTTTATTTGTTTCGCATTCTTTATATCGAAGAATAAGAATGCGTATTCAGCTGCTGTATCAGGATTTACGGCACGTTGCCAAGCGAAGGCAAAGTCCTTTGCTGTAACAGGAGTACCGTTTGACCATTTTGAATCACGGAGATGGAATGTATATTTTGTTTTATCGGGACTAATGTCAACCGACTCAGCGACACCAGGAACCGGTTTATTATCTTCTCCCATTGCATATAGCCCTTCAAAAACATTACGCATTACGTTCATGGATTCCCCATCCGTTGCTTTTGCAACATCCATTGTTGGAATTTCTGAAGCGAATGATAAGTTAATTGCCTGTTTATCAGGTGCTTTATCGTTTGCTTTCGCTCCGCTTGCATTATCTTTATTTCCCCCGCAAGCAGTTAGTAATAGACTTGCCCCTAAAACAGATGCAACAACAGGTACAACTTTTTTCTTCATTGTTCGTTCCTCCCTAAATGTGTTGTTCGTAACGTCATAATGTCCGTGTCTTGAAGTAGCTATAGAAGGGGATAAAACCTATTATAAATATTTGTTTATAGGTAATCAGGTGTTCTATATGTATATACATGTTGAACTATAATCTATCGTTATATGTTTCAACGTAGTAGACATTATATTTTGATGGTTAAATATTTTGTTTCTTTGATTATTTAGAATATTAACACTGAAAAGAACTATATGTCAATAATAAAAATAGATTGTTAATTTCTTAGAATAATATATTAAAAAAGCAGATTCTCATGTGTGAGAGAACCTATTTTTAATATATTTTGCTAAAAAAACAATTGGTGTGGGCTAATAATAAGTGGGGATGAAGAAACCCCCACTTATTAAAGTTTCACTTTATTTTTCAATTTTTGCCCACTTGAAGTTTAATTGACCTGCAAAGTCTACTTGCACAATTCCTTTCACATAAGAACGTTCTAAATAAGATTCGCCTTTTTGGTAAAGAGGAGCGATAACAGAGTCTTTAAATAATATTTTCTCGGATGCTAGTAATGCTTCCCAGCGAGCTTTTTCATCACCAGCTAAAGTTGTTTTCACTTTTGCTATTGTTTCATCGAATTCCTTATTAGAGTAATGATCTAAGTTATAAGGGTTATTCGTTGTAAATAGCTCAAGGAATGTAATTGGATCCGCAAAGTCAGGGCTCCAGCCATCAATTCCGATTTCGTAGTCACCTTTTAATAAAAGCGAAACTTGTTGCTTACGCGGCTGAGGTTTTATATTTACTGTTAATCCATCTAGATTCTTTTCTAGTTGTCCTTTTAAGAATTCACCAGTTTTCTTATCAAGGTCAGCATCACTCGTTAATAATTCTAATGTTATCTTTTCAGAACCAAGCTCTTGTTTAGCTTTTTTCCATAACTCTTGTGCAGATTTTGTATCAACTTTTGTTAAATCGCCGTTTGCAGTACGGAAGTCTTTTCCTTCAGGTCCTTTTGCAAAGTTTTTTGGAACGAGACCAAATGTTGGTGTAGAGCCATCATTTAATAACGTATTTACAAAGGATTTTCTATCAATTGTTTGATCAATTGCTTGGCGTGCAGAAACGTTTTGAAGTACTTTGTTTTGTTGATTCATGCGTAAAAATTGTACGCCTACATTTGGACGTTCTTTAAAGTTAGCATCTTTTTTATATTTATCAACGAAGTCAGATGTTAGTTTTATACGATCTAATTGTTTTGACTCGAATAAATTTACTTCTGTTGATTTTTCTTTTACGACGTTAAAATTGATTTCTTCTAGTTTGACAGTATCTTTATCCCAATAGGTAGGGTTCTTCTTAAATTTAAAGCTTTGTTCGTGCTTCCAATCGCTTAGTGTAAAAGCTCCATTGTACAAGATTGTATTATCTTCTAAAGCGTACTTATCACCTTGTGCTTTAAAGAATTCCTCGTTAATTGGTAGAAATGTTGGGAACGCTGTTAAGCTAATAAAATACGGAACAGGACGCTCCAATTCTACCTCAAACGTATGGTCATCAACTGCTTTTACACCAAGTTGGTCGGCTGGAAGTTCTTTGTTGTTAATTTTTGTTGCATTTTTAATATCAAAGAATAAAAATGCATATTCAGAGGCTGTTGCTGGATCTACGGCACGTTGCCAAGCGAACACAAAATCTTTAGCTGTAACAGGAGTGCCGTTTGACCATTTTGAATCTCGCAAATGGAATGTGTATTTCGTTTTATCGCCACTTACTTCATGAGATTTTGCAACACCAGGAACAGGTTTGTTACCTTCACCAAGATTATACAAACCTTCAAATACGTTTCTCATTACTTGACCAGAATCAGTATCTGTAGCACGAGCCGTATCCATTGTTCGTATTTCAGTAGGTGAAGATAAATTTAAAACCTGTTTACTAGGTGCCTCGTCTTTTGCATTTGCTCCACTTGCTTCGTTTTTATAACTACCGCAACCAGTTAATAAAATACTTACTCCTACAACTGATGCAATACCGAATACAAACTTCTTTTTCATTTGATTTTCCTCCTAAATAATTAAGTTTGGATGATGATGAGGGAAATGAAAAATAAAAAATCCCTCTTTTCATATTGAGAAAGAGGGATTTTTACGTACAAGTTATGCACCCGTATATAAACGAAGTCCCTCATTCTATCTTTCAAGCATAAAGCTTGCAGGAAGTGGCACAGTATTCAAAATGAACCTGTTGCCGAGGTTTCAAAGGGCCAGTCCCTCCACCTCTCTTGATACAATGAGTAAACGAATAAATTTTATTAATTTTTGTGTTTCTTTGATAATTCAAAATCTTACACCTTGAATAATGAAGTGTCAACTAAATGAAATATAGTTTAAATTTTCAGTTTTCTTAAATGAAAAAACCACTGCATATGGCAGTGGTTTTTCTACTAGAAGTTAAAGTTATCTGGATCTGGACCAACGCGACGATCTTCATTTAAAGCTTGAATTGCTTTCATATCATCAGCACTTAATTCAAAGTCGAAGATGTTTGCATTTTCAATAATGCGATGTTCTTTAATTGATTTGGGAATTGTTACAACTTCGTTTTGTAAATCCCAACGTAAAATAATTTGCGCAGTTGATTTATTATATTTTGTCGCAATTTCTTGTAACGTTGGATTATCTAGTAGTTGTCCTTGCATTAATGGTGACCAAGCTTCAAGCTGGATATTATGTTCTTTACAGAATGCATGTAACTCTTCTTGTGCTAAACGTGGGTGGTATTCCACTTGGTTGACCATTGGCTTAATTTCAGCAATTTCAAATACGTCTTGTAAGTGGTGAATGTGGAAATTACTCACACCGATAGCGCGAACACGGCCATCTTTATAAAGTGTTTCTAATGCTTTCCATGATTCAGTATATTTCCCTTTTACAGGCCAATGTACTAAATATAAATCTAAATATTCTAGACCTAATTTCTCTAATGTAGTTTCAAATGCTTGAAGTGTTGTTTCATATCCTTGATCGCTATTCCATACTTTTGAGGTAATAAATAATTCTTCACGTGAAACACCGGATTCACGAATCGCTTGCCCAACGCCTTCTTCATTTTGATAGATTGCTGCAGTATCGATGCTGCGGTAGCCATTTTTAATTGCTGCTTTTACAGAATCAATTACTTCTGAACCATTTTCTACTTTAAAAACACCTAAACCAAACCAAGGCATTTTTACACCGTTATGTAATGTTGTATAGTCTTTTAAACTTGTTAAAATCATATTATTTCCCCCTAGCTTTTTTGTTTGTTGCTTCTACTGCTTTTTGAATTGCCTCTGAAAAATTATATTCGTATAAAGTTTTGAGACCCTCAGCTGTGGAACCACCTGGCGTTGTTACTTGTTCGCGAAGGTTAGCTGGATTTTGCGTTTGTTCAAGCATAGAAGCAGAGCCAGAAATCATTTGAATCACAAGATGTTTTGCGGTTTCTTCATCAACTCCATAACTTTTTGTTGCTTCAATTAAGCTTTCAGCAAAGTAATAAAGGAAGGCTGGTGCACTTCCAGTAACTGCAGTAAGCTGATGAACTTCTTCCTCAGTACAAAGTTGCGAAGTACCAATACCTTTTAAAAGTAGTTGCAAGGTTTCTTGATGTATCTCGTTTACTGATTGTCCCATTGTATATAAGGAGATAGACTTGCCAATTTCAGCAGCTGTATTAGGCATAATCCAAGCAACAGGCGTGCCTTTTGGGAGTCTAGCTTCTAAATAAGATGGTCCAATGCCAGCTGCTACCGTTACGACTAGTTGATTTGATATTAACGGAGATAGCTCAGCTAATAACTCTTCATGAGCAGAAGGTGGCATTGCTAAAACAACCGTATCAACAGATGTAACATGCTGCTTCCAATCTGTTGCAGTAGACACATTATATCGTGCTTGTAATTGTTCTAGCTTTTTTACGTTACTTCGGTTAGAAACGATAATTTCTTCAATGTATTCTTTGCTTGTTTTAAGTAATCCGGAAAATATAGCTTCTGCCATACGACCAGCACCAATAAATAGAATTCGATGTTTAGTGAGCATATCCTTTATTCCTTTCCAGTAGAGATATGTTATAAAAAACGATAACATCTTTAAGAGAATTTTGTAAAAAGAAAAGACTTATCGTAGATGGAATGGATAATGAGAAGGCGGAAATTCATGCTAATATTAGCTGTTATTAATCTCTTTATATGTGTAGTTGGTTTGCTAGAGTGGAAGAGCAATTATAAGGGGCAAGAACATACAAATAATTATATCTAGAAAATAATTAGAATTAAAAAACCCCTGAAGTACATATGCTTCAGGGGCTTACTAATAGAATATAAGATTATGCTTTTGTCATACCAAGTAATACAGCGCCGCCGATAATTAAAACACTACCTAGTGCAATAAAGATCAATTGACGTTTTGTTTTCTTTTCACCTAAGAATACAATCGCACCGAATGTTGAGATAACGATTCCAGTTTGAGATAATGGGAAGCTTGTTGCTACTCCAACACGTGGTAATGAAAGAAGTAAGAATAAGTTTCCAGTTCCCCATAGTAAACCAGACAAAGCATTACGGATTGCATATTTGTTAAATGGTTTATGTTTAGACGTCAGTACAACCGCACCAACAAACATACCAACTGCTTGTGGTAAAATAGCAGACCAACCATCGATATTATACCAACGAATAATAATTACATATACAAGATAGCCGAAAGTAGAAACAATTAAAGTAAGAAGTCCTCTTTTCAATTGTCCAGGTGGCTGAGCATTTTCTTTATCATCTAATGATGTGAATACAACACCAACTACGATTAATAGGATTGCAATCGTTCCCAGAATGATCGTTGTAGTAGTAGTCCACTCACGGAAAGCGATAACCCCAAAGATAGAAGTTGCAACAAGTTGCATACCAGTAGAAATCGTTACAGTAGTTGAAACACCTAGTTTTTCAACTGTTTTTAATTGGTTTACTTGTCCTAAAGCCCAGAATAAACCTGAAATAAAACCAACAATTAAGATTGTCATTGTTAAAGCTGGTTGAGTAAATACATACATAATTGTTGCGAAGAATAGAGCACCGATTGTCATACCTACCGTTTGGCTATATGCACCACCGCCCATTTTTACGCTTACTAATAAGATGTTTCCCCATGCAATTGCAGGAAGAAGCGCTAATAAAATGTCTATTACAAGACTCCCTTCGGTTTGCTATACCAATATAGTTACATATCGTTCTAACGATCGGTAATGCCCCACTAATAGAGTAGAAGATTACCGATCGCTAAAACAGGATGAAGAATTCACGATATAAATGCGTTTTCATTTCTTCATTTTTTGAAACACCTCCATATAATAACAGGAAATTGCCTATTTTAGAAAGTGAATTCAAATAAAATGTATATTTTAATAAGAGGTAAAATTCAGTTATTTCCCGGTGGTATATTTTATTTCCTAAGAAATAAAGAAGCAGCTTCGAAAAAAGCTACTTTAAGAGTTAGTAATTCTTTTATTAATAAGTTGAATACATAGTAGAAATACGAGTGACATACCGATAGTAATAACTACAAGTGTCCATGCGAGTTGCATATTACTTGCATCAATAGCCATGTAAATTGCAGTTGGGATTGTCTGTGTTTTACCAGGAATGTTCCCGGCAAACATAAGTGTAGCACCAAATTCACCGAGCGCGCGGACAAAGCTCAAAATCATCCCGCTTAGTAAGGCAGGAAATGCGAGCGGAAGTGTAACGTGCAGAAAAACTTGATATTCACTTGCGCCAAGGTCACGAGCACTTTCTTCAATTTGTACATTTGCGATAGAAAATCCCGTTTTCACTGATTGGTACATAAGCGGAAATGCAACAACTGTAGAAGCAATAATCGCAGCAGTAGATGTGAACATAATAGACTGCTGAAATAATGATTCAACCCACTTTCCGATCGGGCTGTTGTTTCCAAAGATGATAATGAGAAAGAAGCCGATAACAGTTGGTGGAAGTACCATTGGTAATAAAAATATGGTTTCTAATAGTACTTTATATCGCCATGAGGAGCGAGCTAGTGCTCGCCCGACAATTGTCCCTAAAATTGTAACGAGAATAGTGGCGCATGCAGCTACTCTTAAAGATAGAAAGACAGGCGATAAAATAGCATCAATGCTCATAGTAATTACGACAGGACTGTAAATCCATATTTTTTAAAGATAGATTGTGCATCTTTTGACTGCAAATACTCATAAAATGAAGTCGCCTCTTTCTTATGTTTAGATTCCTTTATAACACCTAAAGGATAGTGGATTGGCTCATAAGAAGTAGCTGCTGCTGTCTCACCAATCTTTACTTTATCCGAAATGAGAGCATCTGTTTTGTATACGATACCAGCATCGACATTCCCTGTTTCTACATATGTTAACACTTGGCGAACATCTTTTGTAAATACGACTTTATTTTGAACATCATTCCAAAGGTTTTCGTGTGTTAGAGAAGCCTTTGCATATTTGCCAGCAGGTACAGATTCAGGTGTACCAAGTGCAATTTTTTTGATTTTCTCATCTTTTAAATCTTGAAATTTTGTAAGAGAACTATCTTTAGGGATGACTAGAACTAGTTCATTTCCAAGAAGATTTTTCCCTTCTTTTTCATTAATGAATCCTTTTTTTACAAGGGTTTGGAATTTATCTTCTGCTGCTGAGAAGAATAAATCAGCAGGTGCACCTTGTTCAATTTGTTGTTGAAGTGCTCCAGAAGCACCGAAGTTAAAAGAAAGTTTGATATTTGGCTCTTTTTCTTTATATTGTTTTTCGATTTCTTTTAATGCATCTTGTAAGCTTGCAGCAGCTGAGATAGTTAGTTCAACTGTTTTATCCTCTTTAGCAGCTGACTTTGTATGCTTTTCCCCATTTGTACAAGCAGCGCTAAATATAAGAAGGAAAGAAAGTATAAGTGCCCCGATGGAACGTAATATAAATTTATTCATAAAAAAATCCCCTCGTATATTAATATTTAAGCCCTATCTCAGGCTTAGTTTTACTCTCTAATAAGAGTCCAGTAATAAAGAAAATACTTGGACGTCTCAAGATATTTCTAGATA
>NZ_JAKUFX010000041.1:0-42927 GCF_022663635.1 Bacillus cereus group sp. BfR-BA-01356
ACTTTATGAAGACGTTTAGCCACTTCCTATCGAATCCAGTGGATTTATTTTCAAAATCCTCTAGCAATATTTTTTGAAAATGTCCCCTTGACTTTTCATAGTTGGTCTTTCCTTCCGAATAGAAAGAAGGGATAACCATCCACCCTCACAATATGCAGTTGACTTTATTTTATCAAATGATTGTAAAGATATTATGTAAACAAAACAAATGAAATTTTACATAGAAAAAAAGCCCCTCCAAACTGGGCTTTTTTTTATACATACTATTACTTCCCAATTGTTCTGAAAAAACCGTCGATAAATTTAAGTTACAAGTATTCAGAATTAATATTAAAATTAAAAATGGGGATAGGGGTATGGGATTATAAAGTGAAACTTTAATCAGTGGGGGTTTTGTTCATCCCCCACTGATTATTAGTTGAACCAATCGGGCATTTACGGGCAGTTGATCTCCCACCTAACTTCTTTGCTCCAGCCGAATTTTGAGGTGGGAATCTTACTGCCCGTTAATGCGGGATAAAATTTATACATAACGAGGGAATAGAAATGAAACTACAATTAAAAGCGGATTTAATGTTACTACTAGTTACATTTTTTTGGGGTGCATCCATCCTACTTACAAAGCTTGGACTTGATGGCATAGAAGAATATAATTTAATTGCATTACGATTTATTATCGCTTTTCTTTTATCAGGTTTAATATTTTACAAACATTTATTCAAAGTTGA
This sequence comes from Bacillus cereus group sp. BfR-BA-01356, assembly GCF_022663635.1. NCBI lineage: Bacteria > Bacillati > Bacillota > Bacilli > Caryophanales > Bacillaceae > Bacillus > Bacillus cereus group sp. BfR-BA-01356. The sequence goes on from NZ_JAKUFX010000041.1 coordinate 729, forward strand.
TTTTAAAACTGTAAAATATGCATTTATACTTGCTTCTGTCTTATTTATCGTTTATATTTTCGCGACTTTCGGTACAAAGTATACGAGTGTTTCTAATGCTGGTTTCTTACTATGTCTCACAGTCATTTTCATTCCAATATTATCAGCTATATTTTTAAAACACATTCCGGAAAAGAAAGTTATAGTAGGAATCATTTTAACGATAATAGGAATCGGCTTATTAACATTAACGAGCGAATTCAAAATCGGTAACGGCGATATATTTTGCATACTGTCTGCCCTATTTTATGCGATCCACGTCATCATTACTGGAAGCGTAACGAAACATGTGAATTCCATTGCACTTGGAGTAGTGCAACTAGGTTTCGTCGGTCTATTTAGTCTTATTTTTTCATTCATTATAGAAACGCCAAAGCTTCCTAGCACAATCAACTCATGGCTCATCATATTAGCTTTAAGCATATTTTGCACCGCAGTCGCATTCATCGTGCAAGTAATTGCCCAGCAATACACTACACCTACCCATACAGGTCTTATTTTTTCATTAGAACCTGTCTTTTCCGCAGGCTTTGCTTTCGTCTTCACAGGTGAAACGCTGACAGGAAAAGGATACTTAGGGGCTACGCTTATATTGCTGAGTGTGCTAATTGCTGAGTTAGATTTTAAGAGTTTGTTGAGGCCTAATTATAAGAAGAATATAGAATAAACATTTCACTATGATCAATAAACATACCCCAGAAAAATATGAGTTTATATTATTTTCATTCTCTTCACTTAGATTTTCTTTTTAGATGCTATCTTCAAATAAGGTAGCATCTAAAAAATGTTAAAAGGAATTTTCTCCTGGTATCTTCTTATATTCTATGTAGACATCTTTGACCTTTTCTACGTTCTTTAATTACTTATTGAATATAGTCATACAAATTTTTCGCTAACAATAAACAAGTTACTGTAATGAAAAGAGCACGAACATACCCGCTTCCTTTTTTTATAGCAAATTTGGAGCCAACAATCCCTCCAGCAATTTGAGCAATCCCCATTATAAAACCATATGCATAGTTGACTTGCCCTACATACATAAACATCAACAATGCACCAACATTACTTCCTAAATTAAGAAGCTTCGCATTACCTGCTGCTTTTAAAAAATCATACCCAATAAATAAAAGAGAAAACATTAAAAATGAACCTGTTCCAGGACCTAGAAATCCATCATAAAAACCAATAGCAAAAACAAAAAAAGTAAAAATAATGACGTGTCGACCAGACAATTTCTTATGAGTGGAAATACTACCCCAATCCTTTTTGAATATCGTATAAATAGCGACCGCACCAAGCATAATCAACATCAATGGCTTCAGTACTTCTGGATTCATTAAATGAACGGTCCATGCCCCTATTATGGAACCTATGAAAGTGAGCGGAACTAATTTAAACGCCGATTTCAAATCAAGATTACCAGAACGATAAAACACAATATTACTAGTTGCACTTCCCATTGTCGACGCTAGTTTATTCGTAGCTACTGCACTTGCTGGATTCAGTCCTGTAAATAATAAAGCTGGTAAAGCAATGAGTCCACCACCACCTACAACTGAATCAATAAATGCAGCTACAAATCCAAAAACAATCAAAATCATTAATACAGATGGGTCTAAATAAAAATCCATACTATTAACCTCCCCTTTAGTCACTATTCGAATAGTAACTAATAATTTGCTAAATGTAAACAGTTATTGTAACGTTAAAATATAAAAGCAAACATCGGAGGACGAAAAAAGTGGACTACATAGTGCAACAGCTTAAAAAAATTGGTTTCAATGAATATGAAGCTAAATCTTATGTATCTCTTGTTAAACAAGGGCCTGTCACAGCCTACCAAGTGAGTAAAGATTCGGGTGTCCCAAGAGCGCGAATTTATGAGATTTTAGGTAACCTTGTAGAAAAAGGAATTGTCATGAAGGAAGAAATAAATGACACCACTCGCTATTCACCTCTACCTGTTGAAATCTTTTTACAGAAGGCTCAATCAGAATGGCAGTCTACTTATGAAGGAATTAGTGATTCATTAAAGAAGTTAGAAACTTCCGAAGAAAAAACGGATAATCGAGTCATTACTTTAAAAGACAATCAAACAATCATTAGCTATTGTCAGGCATTAATAAAAAAAGCAGAACGACGTATTGTCATTTCAATGTGGGATGAGATGTATGAAGCGTTAAAAGAAGATCTATCTGAAGTAGCTGATAAAGTTACAGTACAAGGTATTACCCTACATGTTGAAAAGCCAATTAAAAATCTAGAAGCCCATCGTATCACACCCTATACAGAAACTCAGTCTACAGAACATTGGTTTATTTTATCCATAGATTCTAAAGAGATGATTTATGGACCATCACTTGAAGAGCGTAACGTTGCCTTTTATACAGATGATCCGGTTCATATATACCTATTAGAGGATTATGTATGGCATGATGTATTAGTGAACCGACTTGTCCGACGTAGCCAAGATGATTTGCAGCAATGGATTACTACAGAGCGAAAATCCTTCTTTATGGGGAAATAAGAAACATATTCAAAAATAAAGCATAAGTAAATACAGTGGAAAACTTATGCTTTATTTTATTTACAAAGTGATACTCCAGTCTTTTCACTATTTCCCCTCCACAAACTGTCCAAACTCCTTCAAAAATCTCAGCTTAAAACTTCCCCCTATCAAATAATTTTTTCATTTTATTATCTCGTTTATATTTATCGATTTTTCAGTCTTTTCAAGAACAGCTATCACAATCAATCTCATGCGGTAATATAAATCATGGAGACAAAGCTCTTTTCTTAAATACTCATATCAATAGTCTTTTAGCTCGATTCCGTTAGCGGCTTTCGCTACCATTTTCGAGATAATCTTAAACTGTACGACCATAAGGGTTGGTACTCGTAACATGAAATTGCGCAGAAAGATTTTAAAGTTCGATTTTTCAACCATGCTCCCAGCAGCTAGTTTCCCTATTTTTTGATTCTTCTCAACAAACTTTCTCATCTCTTTCTCATAAGCAACATAGGCACGGGAATGATCACCATGCGCGTTTTTGAGTTCACCTGCTAATACATAAGCTCCGACAAGTGCTAGACTAGTACCTTGCCCTGATAGAGGTGATGGGCCATACGCTGCATCACCTACCAATGTAATTCGATCTTTTGACCATGTTGGCATGTGAATTTGACAAATCTCATCAAAATAAAAGTCATTCGCCTCTTTCATAGTTTTAAGTATGTGTGAAGTTTCCCAGTCTTCTGTATGGTCTACAAAGGCATTTTCTACAAGTTTTTTTTGAGATTCTTCATCATAGCGGTCGTACTCCAGTGCCTCTGATTGGAACAGGAGCATACCTTTTGCCTCTGTATTACCACGAGCGCTATACATACCCACAGTTTTTCCTGGCATTGTATAAAGCAGTACGCGGTGGTCAAGGTTGAGGTAATTCTCGAGAGTGAAAATCGATATATAACAACCAAGTGTACGTTTAAACTGTGCTTCATCACCAAAAGTCAGGGACCTCACATTAGAATGTAGCCCGTCCGCACCGATGACCAGATCAAACGTCTGTGGCTTTTCATGAATAAATTGGACTTCTACACCTGCTTCATTGTCATGTATAGCAGTAATCGACTCGCTCCAAATGTATTTAATTGTATCCTTAGTTAAATCGTACAAAATATTACTCAAATCATCACGCATGATTTCGATGTCCACACCATGCTGGTTCGCTAGACTTGCTTCACTTAATTGACCTTCAACCTCACCTTTGCTGTTCACGAAATAAACACCAGTCATGTTTGTGTCAGCTGCACGAACTTGATCGAGTATACCCATCCTTCCAAGCACCGTAACAGCTGCACCACGGATATCAACCCCGTATCCACCAGAGCGCAATGCGGGTGCGCGTTCTACTACAGTCACGTCGAAGCCATAACGATGAAGCCAGTAAGCGAGTGCCGGACCGGCAATACTCGCACCAGAAATAAGGACGCGTATCGCTTGTTTCATAATTACTTATTCACTCCTATCCTAATGAAAGTCTTAACATACCCTCCGGTATATTCACCGCAGCAAAATAATAGGTATTTAACCATTCAACAAATAACCCACTTGCTGAAAAAGTAAAAACCCTGCATATCAATATAGGACATTTGATCAAACTTTATTACAAATTATCAATACCTAAAACGTCATAAAAAATAAAAGGTGATACATTTTTGGCATGTATCACCCTTGTAATTCTTGTTCAACAATCATATAAAGTTTTCAAGTATTCATACTCTGTTATCCCATCCAAAAATATAATGCTTTCTTTCATAAACATGAACCCCATTTTTCCCAATACACTAACTTAATATTTTTATACACTTATATACTAAAGAGCTTTTAAATCAAAAAATTTGCGTATTAAACTTAATAATTTTTTCATATAAAAAATAGTCGGCTATTTTCCCAACACTTAATTCATTCCCTCCAAAAACCGCCCAAACTCCTTCGAAAATCTCAGTTTAAAACTTCCAACAGGCCCATTCCGATGCTTCGCCACATGAATCTCCGTCATCTCTTTCTGCACCGTTTCTTTATCATAATAATCCTCGCGATACATAAGCATAATGACATCCGCATCTTGCTCAATTTGTCCTGTCTCTCTTAAATCAGATAAAAGAGGGCGCTTATCTTGCCGTGCTTCTACAGAACGAGATAATTGCGACAACGCCACTACACAAACATTTAATTCACGCGCTAATACCTTAAGCTTACGAGAAATTTCACTAATCTCTTGAAATCGATTGCCCTTATGCTTCGGATCGCCCGTAATAAGCTGCAAGTAATCTACAATAACTAAAACCTTCTTATCACCATGCTTCCTCTTTAACTTACGAGTTTGCATCCAAATATCTTGCACCGAAATGCCTGCGTTATCGTAAATCTCAAATGGTAATTCCCCGATTTCCGCAAATGCCTTACTCACCTTTTCCCAGTCCTCTATCGCAAAACGATGCTTCGGATTTTTCAGCCTACCTCCTGACACTTCACCTACGCAAGACGCCATCCTTTTTAACAATTGCTTACTACTCATCTCTAATGAAAATAATCCAACCGCCGCTCCAAACTTCGCCGCATGCAGTCCAACATTTAACGCAAACGCAGTCTTCCCCATAGAAGGACGCGCACCAAGAACGACAAAATCACCTTCCTGCAATCCGCACGTCATTTTATTTAGCGATGTATAACCAGTCTCAATACCAGTAATCTCTTTCGCATCTTGATGAAGCTCTTCATATAAATCAACTAGCGCATCCTTCAAATCAAACTCACATACACAGTCCTTCTCCTCTAACTCACAAAGTGCCGTAATCGTCTCACCAATAATTTCCTCATTCTTCTCCGCAATAAGACGCTCACCCATCTTGTGCCCGAGAACACCAGCCTGATACATTTTCCAAGCACCTCGAACAAGCCCCTCATAATAAGAGAAGTTGGCAATTGTAGGCACACCATCCATTAATCCTATAAAATACTCCATTCCCCCGATCCCCTCTAAAAACTTCGGATCTATCCTAGAAATGAACGTCACAAGATCAATCGGTTGCCCCTCTTCTTCCATTTTTTGCATTAATTGAAATATAGACTTATGCACCGGCATCGAAAAATACTGCTCCGTCAAACGGCACTCCTTAATAAGCTCTCCATCAAGTAATAGAGAACCTAACACCGTCTTTTCCGCCTCCACATTTTGAATACTCATGGACGCCACCCACGCTCAGCTAAAAAGCGCTGCAACTCTTCCTCAGACGGCGCACTCTTCTCCCACTCCTCACACCTCGCCAAAAACTCCTCCGTCTCCCCGGTACTAACAACAGACGACTCCTTCTTCCTAAAGCTCGCCGTATCCGCCTCAACCTCACATACTTTCGTAAATCCTTTCCCGTGCCATCCTCTCAAAATCCCCTTCACATAAGCAACCGTCCGCTTATTATTCTCAAACGCAATTTGAAGAGCCTTCAGCACAAGCTCCTCTGACAAATCTTCCATCCACGCACTCAGTTCCTCCACAGTATGGGGAGACAAACTACCGAAATGCTGCTCATAAAAAGAAAACACACGACTTCCCGTTTCTTCCTCTACAACCTCTTCTTCTTCCTGTGTCTCCTCATAAATCGGCTCAACATCATCCACAGTCAAATCATCAGGCATACCGAAATGCGCTAAAAGCATCGGAACATTCAGCTCTTCCTCTACGCACTTCTGAAGAAACATATGTACAAACTCCTTATTCTTCACACCCTTAAGCTCACGAAGCACACACTTCTCCACATTCGTATTCGTCACAGGATTATAACGAAGCCAATTCAAAACGAATAGCTCCCGAGTATCCGCATCATAAAGAATCTTCCCATAATCAACAAAGCGCTGCACAAGCTTATCAACAGTCTCCCTGTTATAACCCGTCTCCATCTCAGCTAACCGCTTCGGAAAAGGAAAAATCCCGCACTGCGTCGTCTTCGAACAAGTTAACAAATAAACATAAAAATACCGCTCCTCCGGCGTCAAATCCAAAACAAAATCATCCTGCCAAAAATTCACCTGCACATTACGGTATACCGCCATCCTAATTCCTCCCGTCTCCGTTCAAAAGTAAAAGCCCCTTCATAATATATATGGGAGACTAAGCGGGTTTTTGGCGTGTTATTTTAAATTTTTTTGACTACTACTACGGTGTTTGTTGTTATTTTTGTTTTTGTTATGTTTTTTCTTAGTGATTTATTACTTGGTAGGGGCTTGTAAGGGGCTTCGGAGGGGTTAGTTATCGGTTACTTCGATTAAGAAGACTCGATCTGAGAAGCCGCCTCTTTCTTCTGCTTTCTTTTTACGGATGTTGTTAATTTCTTCTAGTGTTGTGCCTTCGTGTTCAGCTAGAGCGTTGATTAGTTCTAGTAGTCGGATAGTTCTTCGAGTTTATCGGGTTTTGTTTTTGCTTCGATATATTCTGTTAGTTCTTCTTGTGTTTTCTTGCAGAGTTCCTCTATGTATTCATCTTCGTTTAGGATTCTTGTTGTGGGTGTTTTTCCGTTGGTTTTTATTATTTGTGGGATTTTGTTTCGGATTAGTTTTTGTAGGTTGGCATGGGAATTTCCTCCGTTAGGTTTTTCTTCTATTATAATGGAAAAGCAGTTTAACTAGGTGTTAAACTGCTTTGTTGCTTCTTATTAATTAATATCAATTTTTTCTACTAACATTGCTGGAATACTAATTTCGCCACCCATAGTAGATTTATAAGTATATATACCTGCAGATTTCCCCTTAACAGTAACATTATCTTTTTCTAACACTCTTGAATTTAGAATGTCACTTTTATAAACAACGTATAATACTTTATCGTAATTTCCATTAACCGCTACTCTTAATTGCGTCTCGCCTTTTCCTTCCATTACTTGAAGGACTTTCCCTGTAAATTTAGCTTTCTTTCCTTTAAACTCATCCGGTGTTCTGGCTAGTTGATCATATGTAATTCCTGTTTCATATCCAATTCGCTCTTCTTCCTCTTTTGCCGCTTTCTCCGCTGCTGCTTTCTCTGCCGCTGCTTGTTCTGCTGCTGCCTTCTCCGCTGCTGCTTTCTCTGCTGCCGCTTTCTCTGCTGCTGCTTTCTCTGCCGCTGCTTGTTCTGCTGCTGCTTTTTCCTCTGCTGTTAACTCTTTCTTCTGTTCAGCTTTAGCTGGCTTAGCCTCGGTTTTTGCTTCTTCTGTCTTTTTCGTATCCTCAGAAGTTACACCAAATAAAATAAACATTGCTACTACGCCTATTCCATAGAACTTTAATACACTTTTTCTATTTCGTTTTTCTTCTGATCCCCATCTAACTACTAATTGAGGTTTAATAATCCCAATAATTAATGCTATTAAGCACACATAAAACAATACTAAAAATAAAGTATTCAAATCTCTTGTCCCTCTCATTCTTTTATTTAATTACAATTAATTTCATTCAAACTATATATTACCATGTTTTAATATTTTTTTTAACAACAAATCATTTAATTGATTTGTCAGATAATAAAATTTTAATTTATCAAATGAACTGCCTATAAAGGTACTAATAAAAGTAATAAACAAAAGAGTACAGTATGATATGAAGAATCGTATTTAACCTTAATAAAATAAAGGGACAGCTTCCCTATTTCATTACTAATGAGGAAACTATCTACTGATGGGCTACATTTTATTCATAGCTTCTTTTATATACTGTTCTTCCTCATTTGTGAAAAGAGTAGGGAATTCGGCCATTGAAATTTTTGATTGTTTAATTACACTCACTACCTCACTTTGAGATATATCAAGATAGTCAGTTATCTTTTCTATTAAATGGAAAAATTCCTTCAAAGTAACTTGAACGTCATGATGACTCGGATCCTTCTCTTCTTCCTTATACTTTTTCAACTTCCCTATCACATCCATAAAACGCCGATCAAACTTTTCTTTTAATTCCTTATTATTATAAAACGCTTGAATACTCTCCGTTGAAAAGTGTTCCTCTAACCATTCTTTATTTTCTTTCTCCCATATGAAGGTTTGCAAAAACGAAGAAAACAAAGCGACATCCACTCGTTCTTCCTTTTGAAACTTCTTCGTCATCTCATCCATATGCGAAAGCACCTTCGTAATTCTTTCTTGCTCTGCCAGAAGCACTTCTCTTTGAAAATGCATCTGTCTTAAAAAGACTTCTGGCTCTATATCACGCTGCAATATAATATTTTGAATTTCTCCAAGCGAAAAACCAAGATGCTTAAACGATTGAATTTGTTGCAGCACATACAGATCATCTTTCGTATATAACCGATGCCCACCCTCAGTATAATCGCTCGGTTTTAATAAATTAATCTTGTCATAATAACGAAGCGCCCGCACCGTAACATCCCCAACACTTGCGAACTCACTAATCAGCCAAGCCATGTCATCACCTACTCCGATAACTTCTCTTTTACATACTGAAGCATATGAGAAAAACTCATCTCATTCTGCCTACAATATTGAAACAAACCTACAACAAGTAATAAAAAAGGAACATTCCCTCTATAACGATTTTCATACTCGCTAATACCATCATAAAAGTACTCATACTTTCTTTTTGGTAAAACAATATAAATCGCAATAAACAACACTGCAACCATAACAAAAAATTGCTTTCCCTTTACCTCCACTTCTTGTTTCATCACCTATTCTCCTTCCAACGCGTACTTATCTTCTTTAAATAACGGAATTCGAATGAAATAACGATACGGTTCATCACGTATTACTTTCCACGCAACAATGATCACTTGAACTACCTCAAAGATAAATACAATCAAAAACAAAACATCACTAATACGCGAACTAATATTAAATAGAAGAAAGATTAACAAATGAAAGTTGAACGCCTTTCGGCAATGGTACTTGTACACCTCATTTTTACGTGCCAGTGTGATGTACATGAGTAGTGGTGAAAAGATTCCTATTACGGCTGAGAGTAGTAGCATGATGATGGTGTTTCTTTTTTCTTTTGTGGTGGTTTTCATGAGTGTTTTGGTTCCCCCTTTTTGATTTGTCTTCTTTAGGTTAGGGGGTGACGTTGGGGGAGGTGCAAGAGGAATGTACAGAAAAAATTGATTAATACCGACATAGATAAAATCAGATTTCCACCTTAACATGGGTGGCATTCGGCGGTTCAAGCCCCCTTGGTCATACTGATAGAAACCGTTTTAATTTAACATTTAATGCGGTTTTTATTCATTTATAATTACTCTCTGCAAAGCCAGTGATCACAGAATCAGTCACATTCCCTACAAATTAAATAAAAAAAGAGCACCAAAATTATATATTTTTAGGACGCTCTTCCATATAAACACTAATAAATGTTAATTATTCTTTATAAAAAACTTATCTCTACTTAACCATTATCAAACTATAAAAACAATCGAATGGCACCTCCAAAAATCTTTAATGAATAATTGTATCTATCAAACTCCTTTATCAATTATTTTTATCCTTGTTTATCAAATGAATTCGATTTTGTATATATTCTGCAAAGGCCATTCTACATACATCTGCTTCTGATAATCCTAATTGCTTTCCTATATCGTTCAGTTTCTCTTTCATTTCTTGTTCTACCCGTATGTTAATAGTTACCTTTGACATATTTGACACCTCTAAATTCTATATATATAGAGGGCCAATATGACCCTCAAAAATTATTAATCATGCTCATAAGCAAACATTCCAAGTGAAACCCCTTTTTCTCTATGCTCCACTTGAAGTAGTTCAATACCTACTGTATTGTAATAACGATTACTCATGACACATTCAAAATGAGAACGAATGTCTTCATTGTTATGAGCTGTTAGACAAAACAGTTGTATTTTACTATTTCTAGCTAGTTCCATTATTGGTTTTACTACGTGTTCTGATGAAGCTTTACCAAAAGGATTATCCGCAATAATCACTTTCCAAGAATCGTCTCTAGCGTTAACTTTTTTACGCAAATACGTTACAAGTATCATAAACATGGACATATAGGAACTGAATTCCTCTCCACCAGACCATTTAGAAACTTCATCCCAAGGTTTCCAGTTTTCTGGACTGGTCGTCATAAGTGATTTTTTTCGTGGTTTATATATACTAACAAAACACTTCTTGATAGGTGCAATTTTATCTAATAATACCACTGTATCAAGTTTTTGTACTAGGTATTCATTCAATTCATTTTCTAGTTTATTATCTCGCTTCATTCGTTGTAAAGTCTCCAGAATGGTTTGGACATGATAATGTAAATTACTATGAGTGGTTTCATCATCAAAACGGTCCCATCTCATTTTAATCAATTGCAATTCATAACCAAATACTTTCACTTTGGAGAATTTTGGGATTTCATTTACGTTCTTATAAATAGCCTCTACTCGCTGAAAACATAATTCTACCAGTTTTACCTTATCCTTTTCACATTCTGTTATCTTTCGCTTTAAATCTTCTTCAAAGGCATTAATGGTGTCAAAGATGCGATTAAACGATTCTAAAATAAATTCTAACTCAAATATTTGATCACTTGTTTTCAATTTTGACAACCCATTCGCAAATTGTTCAGTCTTAGGGTTATTAGATTCTTGAATCTTCTTTAAATACGTTTCAAATGATAGGTATACACCTTTTTTGCTCTCTTCTAACTTTTGCAACTTTGTTACGTGCTCATTAGCATGAGTTTGTGCATATTTTTGATATGTTTTTGACTTTGAAATAATTTCTTCTTCAAGTATTAAACCGAATCTTTCATTATATAGAGGAAGATTTTCCATTTGCAAGTGTACCATTGCTTTTTCAGCATCTGTCATAGAATTTCTTAACAATTCCTTCTTAGTTACAAGTTCTTTATTAGCTTCGCCCCATTGTTCTTTTGACTGCTTGAAACGGTTAAGTTCTTCTTCATGCTCCCATTCATAAAGAAATACTTCTCTTCCGTACTTCTCATCAATCTCCTTCGTAGCTAATTCTAATTGTTCGGTTTTCTCTTTTAGATTTTCTCCTACTTTTCCTTTTTCGATTTCAATATCCCTTTCGGAAATAGAAATTGTGTTAACTTTCTCTTTTTGTTTTATAATTAATTCTTCTAGATTGATTTCTTCAGAATAGAACACTTTAACTTCTTCTAGAGTAAATCCGATATCATTGATTCGTTTTTCAGATTTTAAAAGTTCATTTTTTTTATCTGAAAGATTTCCTTCAAGAAAGTTTTTCGATTGATCTTTGTCAGCGTAATCTTTTTGAACTGCAGTAAAACAGGCTACGTACTCATTCTTTTCTTCACTAGTGTAACTATCAGAAGGTTCAAGGCTCTTGTCCAATTGGTGGTGTTTTCTTTCTTTATCTAATCCATCTATAACAGATTCAACGTTTCGTTTCTTATCTTTCTGTCTATCTAATGTTTCACGTAGCTCTATTACTTCTTCTTCGCACAGATTTACTTTTGTCTCGTATTGATCATGTTGGTCTTTTAAATATTTTACTTTTTCAACTAACTCTTCGGGATTTGGGTAAAGGTCCATAAAGCTTTGAAGAAGCTTTATATGAGAATTTCTTTTTTCTATTTTTACTTTTTCATCTGAGATAAATTTACTAATTAATTCGTTCTCATTTTCTAACATCTTAATATGTTCATTGGTATCATTTATTTGTTGGTAAATTTCTTTTATATCTTCCGATAATTTCTGAACAGCTTGCATGTTGGATTCCGGGAACGTACTAGAATAACGAGTATGGAATGTTTCTAATGCAGTTAATATTTCATTGTAATTATTGAGAGTCGTTTGTGCAAAAGTTACTTGTTCTTTATATTGAGAAAGCTCCATTTTTAACCCATCAATAATTTCTTGGATTTTAGCTCTAGATGCAAACCACTGAACATCTAACTGATGATAGAGATATAACTCATCATATAGAGGGAAAAGTTCATCTATTTTTGCATCTACTGATTTTGTTTGAATTTGAAGTTTACTCTTTACATAAAACAGTAACGGTACGTTTAACAGTTCTTCATTCAAGCTATTCAAGGATTTTTTGACTTCTGTTAAGTTTGCTTCTTCAACCAATAACGTATAAGGAAGCAATGGATAGGAATTAAGGTACTGGCTTTTCATTTCTTCACTAGAAAGTTCCGATAGCCATTCACTACCTAACATAGTAATAACACCTTTTTTTTCTAGATGTTGTTGAACCTTTAATAACGTTTCATCAGGAACAAAGAAATTGTGTGATTCCCAAAGGCTAAGTTTTTTTGCTAAATCATGAATATACTGTTTAAATTTATCTATTTTTTGCTCCGCTTCCACTTTTGAATATTGATAATACCGAAAAAACTCCTGCATATCTTCGAATATGTTTATTGTATTCTTCCCATCGTCTAAAAGAAGTGAAAGTAACTTATGTTTCTCCTTTTCAAATGTGGCATGTTCGGCCTTTAACGAAGTAATTTCGTTATTTTTGTTGTCTATAGCAATTCTTTGACCCGTTACAAACTCACGTTTTTCATTCATCTCCTGTTTATTTAATCGACTTTTCTCTTCTTTTTGGGCAATAGTCATTGAAGATTGTTGTTGTTGTTCATTTAGTGATTTGAACGTGACAGATGGATGATATCCGGCTTCTTCTCCTAATTCATCTATCAGTTTTTGTTTACCTTCTTGGTAATTATTTAAATAATTTTCTGCATCCTTGTACTCGCCATATAAATCTTGTTTCTCCTTCTCTAATCGTTTTCGTTCTGCGTCTTTAAGATTAATTTCTTCTACTTTAAATTCGATATTTTTGTTAATATCATCCAAAGCAAATTGTTGTTCTTCTATGAGAAAATTTAACGCTTCTGTTAAGAGAGTTTTAGATTCATTTCTTCTCTTTTCTAATTCTGGTTCACTTGCTGTTAAAGAAGATATTTCTTCATTTAACTGTAGTACTTTTTTATGAATATCTAGATAATCTCCATATTCTTTTTTTACTTTTAATTGTTTTAGTAATGCTTTTGCTTGTTTTAGTTGTTCTGTTTTCATTTTAAATTCATTTTCAACAGCAGCTAGCTCTATTTCTTTTGCTTCGATCTGTCCTTTTAAAATATGAGACTTATAGCTGTCAATCTTCCAATCCGCTTCATGCATTAATGATTGATTTTTCTTAATATCCCTCATTAAGATATCCATTTTCTCTTCCTTATCAGCAATTTGAAGTTCAATGCTTTTCTTTAACGTAACTACATGCTTTTGTGCTTCCGCAAAGGATTTCTTTTTTACTTGAAAGTCTTCTACTGCTTTTACCATGTCTTCAGCACAATTTTTTATCCTTTGGAAATCATCCAAGTCTCTTTTCATATCCGGAATACTTAATAGATTTTTACTGTATTCTTTAAAGTACGTTTGGATTTCCTTTTTCTTTTCTTCACTGTCAAATATAGTGTTTTCGACTTCTGGGATAAGAAGTTTCACTAATAAGTCATACGTGCTGGATGCAGTTTTGAAGTAATTATCTACTCCACCTTCATCTCCATTAATCTTTTGTATCATCTTCCATTCATCTTCAATAAGGTGAAATCGTTTTAATTCCTTTTTATAATCACGGTTGACGTCAAATATACGAATATCATTTTGTCTTAAAAACTTACGGTATTCATTTAGTCTTGTTACTTTCCCGTTTACTGTGGTAGGAAGGGTATCAATATTTAATGTGTCCCCTCTGTTATAGGTGAACAAATATGTGAAATAATTTAATTCTTCTGTTTTTGTTTCCCCATTCATATAAGTAAACCCTAAACATAAGTATTTGTACGGAAGGTTTTCTCCATCTAGTTTCCATTCCGTCATAATATGACCAGTTGTACCTTTATACACCACTTCTTTTAATAAACGTTTGCTTAAATTGGAGTTAGGAAGAACGGTTTGAGTAACTAGTTGAATAAAACTCGTTTTTCCTCCGCCGTTTTCTAAGATGAATAGAGCATCTTTGGCATTTGGTTCCCACAAGCTGTTTGAGATGATTTTCTTCCCTTCATCTAATTGGATATTGGTCATTCTCACTTTCATCAATCGTGGCATCTTATCATTCCTCCTCTTCTCCCACAGTTCCTTCTCTTGTTACCAGCAATAGATCATGAATTTTGCTCTTGTTCTCGACATTGTGATAATAATGACTAATAATATTTTTCATTTTGTTGGTAACAGAAATATTAGTATGTTCTCTTATTCTGATAAGCTTTTCTTTTTCTAAGAATTTCAATGTTTTTTCGATATACATCCGTCGATTATCTTTTGTTCGAATATGGCTTGTAGCACCTTCTTTAAAGTCGGCCATTCTTCCCCAAGCTTCTACAATCCCAGCCACGTCCACATCATATTCATCACTTAATTCTTCTAACTTCTCTTCGCCCAGTCGTTCATATTGCTCGATGTATCCATTCATTTTATCCAATAGTTCATCCATTGGGAGATACATCCGATCAGCAGACTCTGTATCATATGGTTGTTCTAACTCTGCTATTAAGATGAACAAAATAAAGTAGAATAGATGAATTTCCTTATTGTCCTTAAAGCCTAATTCTTTCTTTAAATCATCATTCGTATAAGACATCGTTTCATTCTCGACCTCCGGCACCATTTGAATAACGCCATCTTGTTCATCCAAGAAGATCATGACTTTCCCTGTAGGTTCAATTACTTTCCGAATAAAATCTTGAACACCCCTTTCCTCATACCACTGAAAATATTCATCTTCTTTGCTTGTAATAAACCCTTTTTTACTAAGGGCCACATACAAGGCAAACCCTTTACTTACGATTTCTTCTGTCCACTCCATAAAAATCACCCCTTGTAATTAACATATCCTTGTATTTCATAGTTCCGATATAGTGAGATCTACCTGTTTCTAATAAACTAAAGGATTCTATCTCTTGTAATGTTACAAATTCATTTGATAGTCTTATTAACATTCTATTAATCTTTTTATCATCCGGGAGGTTTTTCCACACATCTGAAGTCACTTTTTCAAAACGATTGTATTCGGACTGATGTAGTTCTGCAATTAACCCCAACAGTGGATCTGGATTGTATAGAATATCCTCATAAAGACGTTCATCTTGAGTTTCAATCATTTGGAAAATATCACTTAATAGATAATTATCCTTCTCAACCAAGTGTTTCAATAAAGCAGTTATATATCGATATTCTTTGTTTTCGATTTCTTCCTTTTTCCTAGCTTCTTCTTCCTCTTGCAACCTCATTTTTTCTTCATCTACTTCAACAATTTCTTCTTCTTTTAGTTGTTTTTTCTTGTATCTCTTTTGAGGAACTAATGCAAGTAGCGGATTAAACGTTTTATGATGCGTCAAAGGTAGAAATGGTTTAGAAATAGCATTTAATACTTCTTCTGTAGCAGGGGTTTCTATTAGTTCCCTTAATATTTCGTTTTCAAAATCTAAATGAACTGAAAATGCGTGAATGATGGAAGATTCAAGTGATTCGCTCATAATATTTTGTGTTTTTTGTTTTTCAGTAAATAAGGATTCATGCACACTAATTGCTTGAAGTAATTTCCCTTCAATTTCTTGGATTATATGGATTCCTTCTTGTTCTTTTTCTGTTAGACTACCTTCATAGAATTCATCAATTTTTTCTTCTACCAATTTTCTTAAATCATCAAATTGTTCGTGTTCTGATTTTAAAGTTTCATCAATTCTTTTTATCATGACTTCAAGTTCAGAACGTTGAGAAACACCAAGAGCATCCTTGATAATAGTATTTTGTAATTTTTTTATTTTCTTTTTTTCATCTTCTATCAACGTATGCATTTCGTGAACTCTCCTTAAAGCATCGGTGAAAAGTCCCTTTTCAAATTGTCGTTTGAAGAATAATTGAGAAATAGTGATTTGAAGTTCTCCAAATACTTCTTTCGTTTTGAATAGCAGCTCCAATCCCGTTGAAGATAATGTAAAATCGTCTACACGATCTTCTGTATCACTAAAAACGTTCATTCCTTCTCCATATTCAATTAGATGAAAATAATAAGTTTTTTCGTCTTTTTTATTGAAATCGTAATACGTAAATGTGTGGGCTCTTCCTCTGTTTCGAAGGTTTTTAGAAACCAACCAATCTTCGAGCTCGTCTGCGTCTGCTTTGGTAAAATTCTTGTTCCAATATCGTCGGACCACTTCTAAAATGACATATTGTAATTCTTCTTTTGTCGTGTTTTTATTAAATGCTAGTTTGTTTTCGAGCATATAAAGAAGTATATAGAGAGCAACCGTAGGGATAGGCAATTCTTTAAACTTCACTGGTTGTTCTAATCGTAGGATGGGTGAAAACATCGCTACATGCTTCATCCGCTCATTAAAACCTTCTAGCATAGATTCAATGTTCGTGTTCAAAAAGAACCCTACCTCCTTTCCCCTAATTTACGGAGAATCACTAAATTCAGTCCTTCTTGCGGGATGTATATTTGAACATTCTGAATAATTTCGGTGTATTTTTTGAGTTCATCAATATAATCACCTTCAAAAAAAGATGAAAATAATTTTAATGAATCGTCAATAATAGTTTGTTTCAATTTTCTTTCGATAGTTCTCGTTGAAGGATCATGACAATAACGATTTAAAAGTTCTATATAAAAAGGAATAAATGGTTTTACTCTATTATCTATTTTGATTAATTCGGAACAAATATGAATCCCTCTTGCATCTAAATCCCCAAAGTAATAGACTTCGTAATCTTCTAGCTTGTATTCCTCTAAAAAATAGAAGCTTCGTTTTATTTTATCCCCTTCTCCGTATATCACCATATCAAAAGTAATTCCGCTCCATGTATCAATACCATCCATCATTAACTCTTTTACCGAATCAAAGGTATCTCTATTTTCAATAATTAAAATGGTTTTTGGCTTTTTGGAGGGATCTGATTGGTACTCTACAAAAGGTTCATAAGTTCTTCGGCAGTTTAAATCCGATAGAGTGAGCCCTAAATTAGCTAAAAACTTTATTCCTTCTTTATCTAAAAGAAACTTTTCATTTCTAAATAATTCAAAGGAACGTTCATTTGCTTTTAACATATTCTTTTTGGTATCACTGTTGTGTGTAAGAAAAGCATGAACTCGATCTATATAAAACTTCCATTTTTCAAATTCTGCTTCATCATAAAAAGCAGTCATATTGAACAATGGATAATCGGTCATTAACTTTTTAATATGAGTGGGGTTCGTTATTTTTTCTTGTTTTACTAATCTATATTCATTAAATACAGGTGGAATCTGATGATTATGCCCTCTTGCTTTTACTGGTCGAATCCTCTCTTCTTCTACCATGTTCTTCAACGTAGTAGAAAACCTAAAATATCCACCATCGTCATCATACTCTTGTTTGAATAATGTTTTAAGATGATGTTCAATATCTATCGTTTTCACAAGGGTCTTTCTAGATTTATTCATATAATCTATGATAAACGTTTCCCATTTTCTCATTCAAACACCTCCATCAGCTTTTCACATTCATAATACCATTGCATACAATAGTAATCAACGTTATTAATTAAAAATTCTGATTTTTAATAAAAGCTTAACATTCTAATTAAGGTTTTACTATAAATTCCTAATTTGCAAACATTTTTTCGGCTCCATTATGGAGAGAGTTTGCTAAAAAATATTTACCAATGCAATGAAACACGGGAGTTAGAAACTTATTTACTACCAAGTTTATTTAGATTGTTAGTAAATAAACTCATAAACTTTTAATGGCGTAATTATATCTAATCTCCTTTTGATTAAACACCTAACTCTTACATTTAAACTAACTAATCTTACTCCAATAACTTGTCGGCTTATTTAGCTTCACAGTTAATATTATCCATTGGGTAAAGTCACAACAACTTGGTACAAACCTTTCTTTAAACTTACAGAAAACTAGTTAACAGCTGGTCAAGATTCTTATCAATAAATTTTAATTTATACATCATAACGTTTATATAAAAAAATATATAATACCTTATAAACCCTTGATGCAACTTCCGTTTGATATTTCCGAAATATAAAACATACGTTTCTTGTCTTAACAGAAGGAGGTCATCATTTAAATTTTACTGCCACTTTATTTACAAATAAAAAGAAGGGCGTATACCTCATACGCCCTTCTTCCATAGCTAACAATACACTTTATCCAACTACTATTTATCTATTATATTTAAAAATTTCTCTACTTCACCTAAACTCACTCATCCCATGTGAAAATAAACTTGATACCTTATCCAGAATCTAACTCCCTTTGTATCTAAACGTTATTCCCCCTCAATCATATATGCACAAAAAATCCCTTTAAACTCTTAGGTTTCTCAGCCATTTAAGTTAATTTGGTGGGGCTTTCGGTGGGAAGTCAAATTGTTCATAATGATTATATGGCCAAAAGCCTCATACCTTATTTAATGAAGTTTGCAAAGTGTTATGATAAGCCCCTGAAAATACGAGCTGAAAGTTGTAAAAAATTTGAGATCGTAAAGTTTCCGGTACTTATTTAATCTCCAATACTTCCTTCATATACTTTTTAAATGCATCATTTTTCCAAAATCCCAATCGAATCCCGTCAATCCCTCTAGTCATTAGAATATAGTAAATATTCAATACAAATAAAGTAAACTCTTTTGCATTTTCCGGGCTTTCATCGTCTTTAGAGAATTTGCCGTTTACATTATGGAAATTTTCTGGATTGCCGAATAATCGGCCCTTTTCGTCGACTTGAAGATCATTGCCGACTAAAACGCCGACTTTATTCAAATCGATTCCTTGAACTGCAAAGACGGAGCCAATTTGATCTTCAGCATCAGCATCCCCTGAACAAACCCAATTTTCTTGAGTGGAATTCCATCTTCGTTTGATATTTCCTTCATGCCAATGAGTGATTGACGGATCTTTGCCATCAGCCTGCTTCCAAGGTTCAACTAATCCACCTAACACGCGATTTATATGTTCTTTTTCATAAATTCTGTCTTCTTCTACCCAGTCAATCAAATTCTTTAAAGGCTCTGTTTCAAAATATCCAAAATAAGCATCCGCATCACTATCTTGGAACACAGCTCTGTCAAATTTCGGGTTAAAATTCGTTTGTTCTAATAGACCAGTATCCTTATACAAAAGATATTTTATGCCATTTACAAAATCTTCTGACGTATAGTTCTTTCCCGCTGGAGCTTGGATTCTAAATTGAGTTGTTAAATATCTCTGTTTAAAGTCTTTCGTTGCTTCATTGAATTGCGCACGTGTCATATTGGCAGGGCGAATAGCTTGTAATACGTCATACATTAACACGATTTGACGGCCTAATTTCTTTAAAGCCTCCAAGTGGTTCTCATCCTGGGCGAACCTTCCTTTATACACGTTGTTAAAAGATGCCATTTGCTTGGAAAATTTTCTAGAAAGCTTATGAGATTCGTCAACAATTACCACATCATAATTTTCATCAGCATTAATCAACCGTGTCGAGGTAGCGATTGTCAGGTTACTGTTGTTCATTCCATATACTCTAAAGATCTCCTCTGCCGTTTTAATCCAATTAGGCTGCAAAACGACTGCGATTCGCTGATTAGGTTTTTCTTTCAACAGCTTAGCGACCAAATGAGTCAGCAATACGGTTTTGCCAGTACCTGCATCTCCATTAATTACAAAGCTTTTATCAGGATTCGATTCAATCTCCTCAAGATGCTCCATTTGCTGGCTTGTTAATTCTTTAATTGGGCTATATTTGACCAGTGCTCCATTGCGCAGCTCCTTTAAAGTCGGTGTGCTTACCCATCCAATTTTGTATAAATCTTCCCAAAAAGGCAAAATGACTTCTAAAGCAACCTTTTCTCGGTCTCTGTAGTCATTCACGCTGTTGCCATTGGTCCGATTAATAATCTCATGATTATATTGAACCAGCGGCTTTTTAGATTTTGGATTATCGGCCTTAAAGTAGGTAATCAGCTGGCTTTCGACATCATTTAAGGCTGAACCGTTGAAATAGGATGAAATAAGAATAATTACTTGGTCGAAATCTGCTATATTAAATTTTTCCTCGTTACCATTGTAGTGATCCTTATTTCTCTTAGTAAAGTGTATCGTTTGTCCAATGTAAATCTTTTTCGACTTCGTTCCTTTGTAGATATAAACGACATCGCCATTTCTAAGACTATTTTGTTCACGCTGGCGAAGTTCATCGAAACCTTCCAGTTCTCCATTCTTCACTTTCAATGTTATACATTTGTACTTAACCATTGTTCAATCCACCTCATCCAATTCATTATATTTCTTTTTTTGACCAAGGCTTTTGGGAACTGGATATTTTCGGTCATTCTTAATTAGTTTTTCAGCGATAATTTCATCGATATCAAAGCCTAGATTATCAGCCATCATATAAGAGTAAATCAGCACATCGGCCAGTTCTTCTTTGAGTCGCTCGGGATTTCCCTTGGCTTCCTCCGGTGTTTTCCATTGGAATAATTCCAATAATTCATTTGCTTCTAAAGAGATGGAAATGGCTAGATCTTTTTCATTATGAAATTGCCGCCAGTTACGCTCATCTCTAAATTGGTTAATTCGCTTCATTGATTTGCTCATATTCATTTCCTTTCATACCTTCCAGAAAATGTTCCCTTATCTCTTGATTACTAAACCAGATATAAGTTTCTTTTCTAGATCGTGAGTGCATATTATCAATTTAATAACATGGAAAAATTTTCTTATATTCTTATTGTTATTTTACCACAGATATTATTTAGCTTGTTTAATAAAGGTATAATCCTTCATCTTTTCTAAGTCAAATTATCAGCAGTGATTTTTCTTCTCCAAAATTCTTTTGTTATATGAAACATTAATACTATCGCCATCACGCTAATCCTAATAAAAATATCCCCATCAGAATTTGACAGGGATGTTCGCTTCCACGCTCCACCAATTTTTTGCGGAGAACCAATTCATTTTAAGTAAAATTAATCTTCCTATAACTCATAAATCTCTATTGAATCAGCTTAAGAACTTCATTTCTATTTTATAGTTTATTTCCAATCAATTATATACAGCAGTTGAAGCTCCTTAAAAATCAAGATTTCTTAACTATCTATTTTAAGTTAGTGGTAGTTTCTTTCGGTGGGGGTATTATTCTTTTTTCAAACAATATTGATGATAACTCTCCACCGCTACGACTATATGCTCTATTTCAAACTATTAAAAGAAAAACTTTCTTTTAATAAGACCTGTACCTGCTGTATGTAACCATTCATCGGTTTCTTTATAGATTAAGTTCGTTCACTCTGCTAGCCAATAAATAAAAGCATCTTGCGATAACTCACTTATTCCATGTGAAAATAAGGTTGGTCCCTTATCTATATATTATTCCCCAACATTTAAAATCTCTAATACCTCCCTAAACAACACCGATCCTCTCCCATCTCTCCCAACCATAACAACCCCATTCTCATAATCAACCCAAATCTGAACATCTTGCACATAATAACTCTTAATAGAAGATGCCTCATCTAAATTACGGTGATCCAACTCAACCTTAACCTGCTTCGTAAAACGACGCAGCGTTTTCCAAAGAATTCGTTCTTCTTTTGATTTCATGAAGAGTTCTGGGAGTTCTTGTACTTCTTTTAATAACGACATAGTTGTTATTGTGTATGTTTGAATGCCATATCCTACTGGGCGGATGAGATGGTCTAGTTTTTTCCATGGCTCTAGTTCGAAATGTACATAGTCATCGTTTTGTTGCATTTGAATGTGTTTGATTTTGGCGACGTATTGAACTCCGCCTTTTTCACCATGCCATTTTTTCGGTGCATATAATGCTATGTACTTTGCTTCTTGCCATCCTGGTTTTAGTTGTGTAACTGGTAGCTGATATACGCCATTCTTTCTATATGTTTCATAGTCACCTTCAGTTTTCACGCTGCCCACTAATACTTTTTCTTCTAATGAGGAGTTCCATTCTTCTTTTGTGCCTCTTGGAAGGATGCCTTCTCTTATAATTTCTTCTGGGCTTTTTTCAATGAGATGTTCTAGAAATTGTTCTACTAATCTTGTCGCGTTTGGTAAGAACGGGAAGCCACCGATATTTACTTTTTCAATACTTTTATAAAACGGATGGTTCTCATACACTTCCTCTTGGTTCCATGGGAATAATACGTATGCTCCGTAAGCTGTTCGTTCAAATGGTCCTTCTTCTTCTATTACTAGTGCGTCTCTGTAACGGTGCATTGTATTAATGTCTTCTTCCATTGGGCCAGGGGCGCCATACTTCCCTTTATAATGAGATGTTTCAGCAAAATCAATTCGATATTTCGCATCAAAAATGTATTGGTATTGATAGCTCTTTCCCTTTTTCTCTATAGCGAGCATCGTATCTGGCTTTTGTGTAACTGTTGGCAGTCGACCGTTTCTTTTTTGGAAGTAAAGTTCGATTGTCTCATCTGTTTCTGGATGCTTAAACGTTCTTTTGGCAGTTTTACTTTCATCAAGTGTTACGTATAAACCATCTTGCTTAACTTGAATAACATCTTGATGGAGCGGTATATATTTCTTTGATAAAATTTGTCCGAGTTTTAAATATGTCCAGTATTCGTATAATCTAGCGACATCCTTTACCGACATTTTGAAAATTTGTCCTCGTAATGTTAAGCCTCGTGATAGCATTAAGTAGATTTGATACGCATCTCTATATCCTGCTGCCATTTGGATAACGAGTGAAAAAACTGAACGATCTAATTTTCCGATTGCTCTCCAAAATGGATCGTTCAATTCACTTTTCATTCGATACTTCATATTTTTTACACGCTCTAGCAAATCTTCATCAGATTCACCACGTGTATATCTAGACTTTTTCTCTAGCGCCTTAAGTAAATCGTCTATTTTATGTACAACTCTTTGAATCATCCATTTAACAAATCGATTTTCCAGCGTGTCATATGACACTTCCTTATAAGCTGTAATGCCTTTAGTCGGTATACTGTTTTCTCCTTGCAGCAAGTGTGGTCGCTTTCGTAATTAATTCATTCCGACAGAATCCAATTTACGAATTTTTTCTCCTCGTACAAGTTGATGCCTAGTCATAAGTGTGTGATGCGGCTGTCTTTTTATATGAGAGATCGACTTCATAAATCGCTCAAAGGAATCATTTAAAATACGATAAAATTCACTCTTCGATGGATTTGTAGCGTAAATTGCAGATGCTCCTAAGTAAGTTCTCTTTAGTAGATGAAACGCTAAATTATAAATTTCATCATTTACCTCATCTAATAAAGCTTTATAATCATCCTTATAATCAAGTTTTACTGGAAAAACTTCAAATGTAACGGTTAATAAAGTTTCTTTATCATCTTTAATTTCAAACGTTGTATTTCCTACTTCATTCGGAAAAGAAAGATTTCCCATTAACACGTGAAGTGAACCCATTTGAATGGAACTAACTTGTTTTCGAAATCCTGGATGTTCATGATATAAGGAGAACTGCTTGTTATTTTTCGGAACAACAACAAGCTGATAACTTCTATTTTCAAAAAAGATCGGCGGATGTTCGTTCCATTTATCTAATCTCTGCAATCTCGCATCAAATACAGAAACGGATTCTGCCTTCCCATCTACCTGAAAATACATCATTTCATCCGCACTCATAGCGTGATACTCTTTTAAACTCTCGTATTTTTCATGATAAGGGTTTCCTTTAATCGTCAATGATAGCTCCTCTGTTTCAATCTTAACTAACTCTATCTCATTATTAGATCCAGAAAGAGGTGAAACCATCATACTCGAACCTCCTTAACATATGAGACAGCTTGTTAGCAGAACGAGGATATTTAGCATATAAAGCGTCATTGTTGCCACTATCATATTCCTCATTTGCACATAATACATACAACTGCTTTAATACCTCTTCTGTTCTTCCATCGCTACCTGCAAGACGCGGTAAAATCTTTTGATAGATTTGATAATCAAATGCTTCATCAAACGATAATAACTTTCCTTTTTCGTTGTATGCCATATAGAAACAAATTTCATCTCGTATACGATATCCAACTTGAGCCCCAACTGATTCCAGTGATTCATTTATTTCTATTAAAATAGTCGATATATTTCTCACAAGATCTTCATTTTCTTTAAAACATTCTTTTAAATGAAGATACTCGGTTGCTAAAGAGCCATTAGAAACAACTTCAGCTTCCTTTTCTTCCATATCCATTAAGAAATTAAAATAATCTAAGTTAACGGTATTAAATTCAATTGTATTCGCACGATCTAATACTTTCTTACTTAAAGGATGTGTCGTTTCATCCATATTTACCGTTCCGATAATATATACATTTGATGGGATCGTAATGTGCTTATTCGTAATGGATTCTGGAAGCACTGGTGACGTAATAATTTTTTCATCTTTCCATTTACGACTCTCAATTACGCTTAAAAAATCACTAAAGTAGTATTCCACTCGAGCTAAGTTCATCTCGTCCAACACTACAAAATACGGCCTATTTGGGTTTGCATCTGCATTTTCAAGCACTTTAATTAACGGTCTTTCTTGAAATTCCCCTTGAAGATTCACATAACCAAGCAAATCAGAACTATCACTCCAATCAGGTCGAACCGGAATAAGCGTAAATTGTCCATTCTCTTCCGTAGCCCCTAAACTCTCTGCAAACCACTGCACAATTTTCGTTTTTCCTGTACCTGAAATACCTGATAAAATTACAAATGGCTTTGTTTTTAATGAAAGGAAGAAATTAATAAGATCCTTTTTCTCATAAAAGAAACCTTTACTCTGGATATAAGAAGACACATGATCAATAATTGATTGCTGATCTAAATACACTTCTTTCCTCTCATAAATCATTTCATATTTCGTTCCTTCCTCTTTATAAGCTATGTATCCCTCATAATAGCGAAGCATTTCTTCTAGATCCTCTACTAACTCTTTTTCGTTTGGCATTTTATTAGCATCATACGCAATATAAGCCGCTGTTGAATTTGCATATCCTTTTGCTTTTGAGCTTGTTCCTAGGAAAATCTCATCATCTTTTTTCACCTTTTGGGACATATGTATTTGTTCACGAATCTCTTCTTTAATTTTTCGCATCTCTTCTTTAGTTGTTTCTGTTACACCTTGTCCAATGGTCAAATACAATCGTTGCATATCTTCGCTAAATAAATAGACTATATAATATCCTCTCTGTGTCGATGTTGTAATATCTCTATGCATTAGCGCAATCCACGGAACTGTTGCCCAATTCCCTTTCCCAACTGACCCTATCACACTATACTGCTTCTCATTTATAAATGGTAAACGAATGATTTCCGTTGCTATATCATTTCGGACTGTTAATCCTAATTTATGTCCTGCAAATTTTTCTGTTTTTGCATCCAAATATTCTTTCAGTATCTTTAAAAAGCCTTCACGTAAACTACTACTCATATTACCGCCCTTTTCTTCACTCTTTTTTATGTATTGTTCGGCTGGAATCCATTCAGCATTAATTATTTCCAATTTCTCAAACCACATTAAGAGATTATGTGTACGCTCTTTCGCTAATGATTCTAGCATTAAATTATCCCCTCTAGAGTTCCGGACGATTGTCATCGCTAAATCAACTAAAGTAGCTTTCTTGGCAGCCCTCGGATACACTCTTAAAAGATTAAGTACAAACAGAGCAATTTGAAAATACTCCTGCTTTAAAACTAGCTTCCGAATAGCATCATTCTTACTCTTTTCTCCAATGTATTCATTTAATAAAGACGTATCAATATCATGATTATCATTTAAAAATCCCAGTAACCTTAAATCTTGTCTTCCTTTAGATTTAACTCTATACAAATTACCACTAATTTGATCACTTAAATTTTTCGGATCGTACGTATCGTTTATTACCTCTTCCAAAAATTCAACAACTTTATGATACTGCTCACATGGTAAATTATCAGTTTGGAACTCTTTAAATGTAATAGCCCCTGATTCCGTTACATTCACAAATGGAAGCTGTGAAAAGAAAGCTATTAAGAAATCATTACATTCACTCACTTGTCCGAAATCTTCACTCTTTACCGTACGCATATCGATAAATTTTTTCCAAGCGTTCTTAAGGAGCTCAGACCTTACTTTAAAATAAGATGATACTTTCTCTTCATATTGCTCACGTAAAAATTTGATTTCAATGTCTAAGTCTCCATCATCTTTGTTTATAACCAAATAAGTTTTATCACCATTTATATCTTCAACCTGCTTTATTGACTTAGCTAATTCCATTATGAGTTGCTCTAACATTTTCATCCCCACCGTTACAATTAATTACAATTACTACTATTTTACCAAACTATGTATAAAAGAAAGTAATCTTTTATACATAGGTACGTTTCATCCTCTAAGAAATTTAATTTTTGTTAAGAAATAATAAATTTCCAAATTTTATTATTTCTCTATTCGTTATACAATATAAAATATAAATATTTCCAACAAAATTTATATCTGTATAGATAAATGAAAGGATTGAAGGAAGAGGTATGGCAATCATTGATGAACAAAACTTTATCGTGACTGAGCAGTTTGGAAAAAGCGGAGAAAAGGGGGAGCTAAAAGTTTGGGAAGCAGTACGACAGGCTTTTAGCTCCCGAGAATGCTTAGGTTACTGGAAGTACCCTATATTTTCAAAATCCGGGCATGGTAGAAAAGAACCTGATATTCTCATTGCAGATCGAAATCTCGGTTTAGTGGTTATAGAAGTAAAATCAATTCACATTAATCAAGTCAAAAAATTAAATGGACACCGTTGGGAATTCGAAAATTTTTACACAAAATATGGAAATCCCTACGAACAAGCCGAAGATCAATTATACGCACTTTTAAATAATTGTAATGCATTCCCAGAAATCAGAAATAAAATCACAGGTAGAGTATTAGTTGCATTACCCTATATAACAGAAGCCGAATGGAAAAGTAAGGGATTCGATCGTTTGCCATCTTGTCCTCCAATTATTTTTAAAGATCAATTAGGAAAAGCTAGCTTATTAAATAAAATCGAATCTACTTATGTTACGCAATCGGGGGAAGAACTAATCGAAGAACGTTGGGAACTACTTTTATCTATATTAAGTGGTGCGCCTCTACATATAAAACAAGAAAGAAAAATCATTGGACATGAGCATAGTCGTTCTGCTGTGATTGCAGCATTAAATAAAAGCCTTTACGAATTTGATTTAAAGCAAGAAAGAGCAGGAAAAACTATTCCACCAGGAGCACAGCGCATTCGTGGTATCGCGGGATCCGGAAAAACCGTTTTACTTGCTCAAAAAGCAGCACATATGCATTTAAAACACCCAGATTGGGATATCGCACTTGTTTTCTTTACAAGAAGTCTTTACGATTCGTTCATTGCACAAGTAGACAAGTGGTTACGCCATTTTAGTAATGGAGAAACTTGTTATGATGAGATCGTAAAACGAAAAATCAAAGTTTTGCATGCTTGGGGAGCAAAAGATCGTGAAGGTTTTTATCGTTTTCTATGTAGACGTCATGGAATAATACCTAAAAAACCATCAGATTTACCTTCAGGTTCTCCAAGTGAAAAGTTTGCCTATGCTTGCACTGACCTATTAAAAAATTCACATATCTACCCTGTCTTCGATGCCGTATTAATTGATGAAGCACAAGATTTAGTAGTAGGTGACCATGCTAAATATAATGGAAAACAACCTTTTTATTGGCTCGCCTTTCAATCACTCCATCCAATAAACGAAAGTGCTCCCTATGATCGCCGTTTAATATGGGCTTATGATGAAAGTCAAAGTCTAGATAGCCTAAAAGTTCCTACTTCCAAAGAACTTTTCGGTAATGATAAAAACTTTAGTAAAATGGTGAGCGGTCTTTATTCTGGAGGAATTAAAAAAAGTGAAATCATGCAACGTTGTTATCGTACGCCAGGCCCAATTCTTACTGCAGCACATGCAATTGGAATGGGACTATTACGAGATGAAGGAATGCTGCGTGGTTTAACAACTAGAAAAGATTGGGAAGGAATTGGTTATGAAGTACAGCAAGGTAGCTTTAGATCCGGTGAAGAAATTGTGCTACATCGCCCAAAGAAAAACTCTCCAAACCTTATTCCCTATCAATGGAAAGGTGATGTTTTACAATTTCAAACTTACGATTCCAGGGAAGCAGAACTTAACGCGCTTACAAAATCTATAAAAGAAAATATTGAGAATGATAAATTAAATCTTTCAAGAGACATTCTCATTATTACCCTAGGAGAAGGAAAAACACTACAAAAGGCCGTCTCTGAACATTTGATGAAAGCTGGCATAAATATCTATATTCCAGGTGCCTTAGAAAAAAATTATCTCTTCCCAAAATGGCCAAAGGAAAATCGTGATAAATTTTGGGAAGATGACGCTATTACGATTTCACAAATCCACCGTGCTAAAGGTAACGAAGCACATGTTATATACGTAGTTGGTTTTGATCTTATTGCATCTAAAGAAGACAATATCCAGCTTCGCAATCAACTATTCGTTGCATTGACAAGAACACGTGGATGGGCTACTTTAACAGGAATTCAATCTACCTCGCCAATGTACGATGAAATGAGAAGAGTTATAGAAAGTGGCAACACCTTCAAATTTACTTTCAAACGACCTCCCATTCATAATGTAAACGAAGAAGAAGAGAACTATATTACAAACTGATAAGATAAGGAGCAGCTAATAAATGATAAGCAGCTCCTTATCACTTATTATTTAATCAAAATGGAGCTCTAGACAATCCTTTCTTTTCCATAACGAATTTTTTCTGACTACTAGATAAACATTCCCAAATACTTTTTAGTTTCCAATCCTCTAACTGTAATAAGTTTTCCTGCTCCTTTTTTTTCTTAATAGTTAACTTAAAATGCGATTTATTAAAATCAATATCAGCTTTCTTAAGCCTCCATATTAATAAACTTAATTGCTTAGGAGTGAAAGCTTTTCTTTCTTTAAAATACTCAATAAAGTTTTCAATAATAAACTCATTATCTACTGAAGCCAATTTTACTAAAGTATTTAAGACGCTTTTTTCTTTCGCCTCTGTGACTAATTTATTTCTATCTTTATTCACTTTCTTCTTTGCATCTTCAGACGATAATTTAGTCCCCTCATCATTCACAACTACAATGTTAAACTTTTTAATACATTCTGACCCAATTAATAGCAGATTTCCATTTTGTTTGTTCACAATTTCAAATTGATATCTGATATTAGAATGATCGCATAAATGACATATTTCATCTGCAATTTCTACATCAAACATGTTCCCCTCATATACCCATTCCCCCAAAGCCTTTTTTAAATTATACTTTTCGTTACTCAAAGGAAAAATGTTTTTCTTAGCATTTTCTATCCAATTCATTCAACCACCCCATATATTAATATTTGAATTAGTTTTAGATCCTCATGCTAGTATAAAAATATAAAACTCTATTCACTCTTGAATATATATCAAATTTTATACATCAATAATTTAATATTGTTCAGTTTCATATTTTATAATATTAGGTTCAAAAATATTCCTAACTTAACTCACGCAACAATTACAATTACTACCATTTCATCAAACTACATATATGTATAAAAGAAAAATCATACGCCATACCGTATGATTTAATAATTCCTATTATCCCCCACTAACTCCCCATACTCCTGACTACTCTCCTCCAAAAACCCCCTCGTCTCCCCACTATCCTTATAATAAGAATTCCAACCCCGCTCCCTCAAAATCCCCTTCCAACTATCACTCTCCACCATCTTCTTAATCACACCATCCCAATAAGCAACCTCTTCCTCCGTCATATCTTTTGGGCCCATAATTCCTTTCCAGTGCTGGAATATGACGTTGATTCCTTGTTCTTTCCAGGTTGGGATTTCTGGTAGTCGGTCTAGGCGCTTTGGTGCGGATACGGCTAGTATTTTTATTTTGCCGGCTTTGTATTGTTTTTCGGCTTCGGATAGGGTCATGGTTGCGACGCTGATTTGTTTGTTCGTTAGAGCACTTATGATTTTTCCTTTGTTTTCGTAGACGAAGAATTGTAGTTCGGCTGGGTTTATGCCAAATGCTTTGCTTACTTGTACGAAGGATAGGTGATCGTCGTTTCCGAGGCCGGGGGCAACTCCGATTTTGAAGTTTTTCTTGTTTTGTTTTAGTTGTTTCATTAGTTCGTTTGCGTTTTCTATGTTTGAGTCTTTTGATACGACAACAACTTCCCAGTCTGATGCTAATGTTGCGAGCGGGGTGAAGTCTTTATATGTTAGTTTACTGTGGCCTAGTAGGTTGTTCGTTATGAGTAAGCTTGAGTTAATCGCCAGTACGTGACCACCTTTTTGTTTCGTATATTTCCATCCGACATCACCGCTGCCACCTACTTTGTTTGTGACAGTGATTGGTTTTGTGAAGATTTTTTCTTCTGTTAGTGTTTTTTGCATCGCCCGTGCTGTTAAGTCCCATCCTGCTCCTTGAACGTTCGGTGCAACAATTTCTACTTTGTCGATGTTCACTGTATTCGTATGGGATTTTTCTGAGGAACAACCAGCTATTACTCCTGTCATGATCCATATACATAGTAATAATCGTTTTTTCATAGTCCTCTTCCTATTCGGTACTTTCGTTCTGGTCGTCCGATAATGCCGTATGTGTATTCTACTGTGCATTCGTTTGTCGCTACTAAGTATTCTAAATATCTTCTTGCGGTTGTTCTGGAGGCCCCCATTTGTTCTCCCATTTCTTCTATTGTAATGCCCTCTTCGAATCCTTTTATAATGCCTTTCACTTTTTGCAGTGTTAACGGATCCACACCTGTCGGTAAGTTTTTTATGTCTTGTGTTTGCGAAGTCCCGAAGAAATTATCGATGAGTGCTTGATTTACTTCATTGTTACTATGTAATAGTTGCTTCTTTCTTTTATAATCTTCAATTGTGCGAACAAATTTTTCTAACGTGACTGGTTTTATAAGGTAATTGCTTACACCGTTTCGAATTGCTTTTTCTAGCATATAGTTTTCATTCGCCGCTGTTACCATAATGACGTCAACATTTGGAAAGTCAGCATGAATTTGTGGTAATAAGTCAGTTCCAATCCCATCTGGTAAGTAATTATCTAATAGAAGTAAATTGATTTCTTCCTTTTGTAGTAGTTCCATCGTTTCTTTTGCGTTCAATGCTTTTCCGATCACTTTTACATCCTTTATTTTCAATAAAAACTCCTCTTGAATTTGCGCTACGCGGAAATCATCCTCTGCAATTGCAACCTTCAACATATGTCCATCCCCCTGTTTGTCATGTACTTTCTTTCAATGTTTTCGGAAGGTAAATTGTAAAAATAGCTCCCCCATTTTTCTCGTTTTGAATTTCAATTGTTCCCTCTAGTAGATCTACCATTTCTTTCACGTTTGCTAGTCCGTAACCACGATCAGTTCCTTTTGTTGAAAATCCTTTTTGAAAAATGGTCGTTATTTTTTCTGCCGGTATTCCTATCCCGCTATCTATCACTTCAAACACAATATCGTGCCCAATATCCGTAACAAAGAAGGAAACACTCTTTTCCTCTCGTTCATTCACCGCATCAAATGCATTATCGATTATGTTTCCAAGGATCGTAATAAGATGCGACACTTTTATATGGTCTGGTAACGGATGAAGCGCACTATCTCCTTCAATATGAAAATCGATTTTCTTCTCAGATGCTGTTCCGATTTTTCCTAATAAAATTGCTTGTACTTTTGCATCATGAATTTGATGGAATAAAATATGATTTTGACTTTGATGAATATTAGATTCTTGCTGGATAAATTCAATTGCTTCTTTGTAATGTCCTAACTGAAGTAATCCTGATAAGACGAACAGCTTATTTGTAAATTCATGTGTTTGAGCACGTAAGTCCTCGGAATATTTTCTTACCTCAGATATTGTATTAACAAGGTTTTGCAGTTCTGTTTTATCTCTAAAACTACATACAACTCCTACCGTACTGTTATTTTCGAGTATCGGCGTCATATTTAAAATAAACACCTTATCTTGAAACGCGATTTCTTGATCGTTTTCTAGCACTCTCTCCATATTAAATTCCGGTAAAACTTTTGAAATGTGCTGCTGCATATAATCATCATTTACATGAAGCATTTCTTCTGCTGAGGTGTTCATCATCGTAATAAAACCATTTTGATCAATGGCGATGATCCCTTCTTTTATAGATAGTAGTATTGCGCTTCGTTCCCGGTATAACGCTGCGATTTCATTCGGCTCTAAACCGAGTGTATCTTTACGAATGCTACGTGCTAAAAGAATGCCACCAACAATGCCGGCTAATAATACTGCTAATGAAAAGAGGATAATTTCTTTCGTTCTACTCAATATGTTAGATTCAATACCTTTTATTAAAAACTCTACTGTCACAACGCCTACTACTTGATCGTAATCTCCGTTATGAACAATAATAGGTGCCTTCGCCATTAAAGCCGGGCCACTTGAACCCTTTCCTTCGAGCGTATAGTATCCGCCAAAAGTGAGCGCTTCATAGTTATACGGGTTGTTACTCTTTGTGCCAATTAACTCCGAATTAGAATGGGAATACATAACCCCAAAGTGATCTTCTATAATGACATAATCCGCACCAGCTTGCTCACGAACTTGTTCCGCAATAGATTGAATCGTACTTTTATGCTCGTTATTTTGAAAAGCATCTTTTATAGCAGGCATAAAAGAAAGCGACTTCGCTGTTTGCAGTGCTAACTGTTCTACTTGGCGCTTCGTATCAACGGACTGAATGTAAACAAATATTCCCGCTAATAGGAGAACGACAAATAAAATTAACGCGATAATTAAGCTTACTATTTTCGTTTGTAATGACACTTTGCGTGATTTTTTCATGCTTCATATCCTTTGATAAAATATTCAAAACTATCAATCTCCTTTTTCTATTATTATGACAAAACTGAAAATGAAGCAACTATTAAAAATATCCATGTACATAAAGTACAAAAAGAATAAAATTGTCATAATATTGAGATTTTAAATAAAGAACAGTACAATTCAAATACAATGAACACGCTTTCATATATACCTTTTATTACTAAGCAAGAGGAGGAATTAGTATGGCTCAAGCAAAATCTAACCGAGTCGCCGGCAATATCTTTAAAGGTTCTGTCGGTAATTTAATTGAATGGTACGACTGGTACGTTTACTCTGCTTTCGCCGTTTATTTTTCAGCAGAGTTCTTTCCTAAAGGAGATCCAACGAGTCAGTTACTGAACACAGCGGCTATTTTCGCAGTTGGATTTTTAATGCGCCCTATCGGCAGTTTATTAATGGGACGTTATGCGGATCGGCATGGACGCCGGGCAGCATTAACGCTTTCCATTACGGTTATGGCCGGTGGTTCTTTAATTATCGCCTGTACACCGAGTTACGAAAGTATCGGTATTATGGCACCAATTATTTTAGTTCTTGCTCGTTTACTTCAAGGGTTGTCACTCGGCGGAGAGTATGGAACTTCCGCAACGTATTTATCTGAAATGGCTAGTAGTGGCCGCCGTGGTTTTTATTCAAGTTTCCAATATGTAACGCTCGTTGCTGGACAAATGGTTGCGTTAGGCGTTCAAATTGTTCTTCAGCAATTACTAAGCGAACCAGATATGAAAGCTTGGGGATGGCGCATTCCATTCATTATTGGAGCGATGGGCGCAGTAGCTGTATTATGGCTTCGCCGCACGATGGATGAGTCGGAGCAGTTCTCAAACATAAAATCACAAAAACGTGAAAGCGCAGGAACCATTCGCGCTCTTATGAAACATCCGAAAGCAGTATTAACAGTAGTCGGCCTAACATTAGGAGGCACTGTTGCATTTTATACGTACACAACATATTTACAAAAGTTCATGGTAAACACAGTCGGCCTTCCGAAAGAAGTTGTAAGCTGGATTAACTTTGTCGCACTACTTATATTCGTCGTACTTCAGCCAATTGCAGGGCTATTATCCGATAAAATTGGACGCCGCCCACTATTAATGGCATTCGGTATTCTCGGAACATTACTAACAGCGCCCATCTTCTTCTTTATGGAAAAAACGACAGAACCAATCGTAGCATTTTTACTCATGATGGTCGGCCTCATTATCGTTACTGGTTACACATCAATTAACGCAATTGTAAAAGCAGAACTCTTCCCAACTGAAATTCGCGCACTAGGCGTAGGTTTACCCTATGCACTAACAGTTGCGATATTCGGCGGAACAGCTGAGTTCATCGCATTATGGCTAAAGAGTATCGGAATGGAGTCACTATTCTACTTCTACGTAGCTGGATGTATCGCGATCAGCTTTATTACGTATTGGCGTATGGATGAGTCATCGAAGACTTCGCAGATTGAGGCAGAGCTTGGTGGTGGGGATACACTAGTTAATAATAAGTCTAGTTAAAATTATGTATTCTATGTTTTTCGTTAAACTGAACTCGATGAATCTCTTTCTTGGCAGGGTAAAGATGTTGTTGGTGCTTTAGAGGTAAGATTAGGATTTACCATTGATGTAAAGGTAACTGTGAATGGAGCGCCACAATACAAAGTACATAACAGCAAGGATAAAAGATACTATGTATCAGCAATTGAAGCCTATTTGTATGTAAAGTAAGAGGTACAAAAGGGCATCCACTTAAATGATACTTTTTAATTTAAATCAACAAAAGAGACCGCAAATGTTAGGTCTCTTTTGTTGATCATTCTCCATATGTAACTTTCTCTTCACTTACTCCAAGCTAGATAACATGGTTCATTGAAATATTCAACCTTAAAGAAGGCTTGTTCTTCAAAAAATTCATTTCTTGCCCTCAGAATCTAGCAAAGTAGCTATTCAATAAATTTTTTCTCTGAATCCAAAAATTTATAAAACCTATTTAACAAATCTTCCTTCGTAGTTGGGGTATCTTGGGGCATATAAGTAATAAAACTTGTCATATCTTCAGGATAATCATGTCTATCATAAAACTCTGCAATTCTATTTAATAGTTCATCCTCATCAGTAATCTTTTCTTTTAACTTAGATAAGTAAACAAATCTGAGTTTACTTATCTCATTCTGTAATTCTTCACTATTTTCTTCTAGATTAGGAAAGTGGAAATCTTTAATTTCAAACAAAATTTTATCTAAATCACTAGAATCTATTCCCCAAGCTAGTTCATTAACAAAAGCTTCATCATCACCGGCTTCCATTAGTTCCACCGCATAATCAGAAATGACATTCGGTTCGAAATATTTTTTATTTACACCGGTATAAATAGTTTTCCAATCATACTTAAGACCTTTGTTCTTAAAGTCTATTAAATCCATATAATTCTCCTTTTACTTTTTTGGAACTTGATTTGGTTTCCCTGTAACAGTACCATTTTCATTATCTACAACTACCAAGAGACCATTAAATTCCATACCAATAGGAATATTATTCAGTTGATTATCATGTGCGCCTTGGTACCCTTGTAAAGATACATAAAAATCATGCAGTTCAATTCCTGGTATAACAGGATTTAATTCAAAAGCATAACCTAAATAATTACCTCCAAAGTCTAAAAATCAATAAGAATTATAATATTCTTTAATTGAATTATGTAATTGTATCCCCAAATCTTTTTCTATATTAGAAAAATCATGAATTATATTTTTTTCTAACGGTTTCCAGAATACGTACCCCTCTATATCTGGTTCTCCTTCATAGATAAAAGTATCTGCTTCTTCTATCCATAAAGATTTTAGTAATGAACTATTACAATCTTGCCACTCTCAAATTATTTTATCAAAACAATTTTCCATTTCATTTTTCATTTTTCATTTTTTATTTTTTATTTACCGCCTAATGTATGATGTTCAATACATTTCTGAAGCATTTCTACATATCCTGCATCTTTCACCCATGCTCCAATCGCTTTTTTTGCGTTATGAACCCCTCAAAAACCAGGATGTAGTGGCATCGGAACACCAACAGCTTGACCACCACCAATATGGTGATGAACTAATTTAGTTCCACATAATCCTGTAAAATCATATTGTGGAAATTCCCCTCTAAATCCTTAATGATTTAGAGGGGAATTTCCCTATCACATAAGTAATATCATTTCTTATTAAATTTACTGTGTATCAGTTCAAAGAATTTATTTGCACCAAGTGAAATTGCGCCAATAATAAGAACACCAATAATAAAATAAATCTTTTTAAATAAGTTGTAAGGAGATAAAATAGCAACTACAAGAAGTATTATAATTGCAACGAATGTGACTAATTTCCCAACTTTAAATGCTTGCATATCAGCTTTCCTCCTTCTGGATAAAAACAGCCAATATAGTCATACATCACAGGTTCTTTAACCATAAGTTTTTGTTTCCTTCCATAAATCACAATACTTAAAATTCAATAAACCTCTTTAAAAGGTTTCATGTGTTCTACCCCCATCTTCTATATGCTTCCTTAAATAATAGTACCTATGGAGTTCCATAATGAAATGAAACAACATAAACGAAAGCATGGAGTATACACACATTAATACAATTGCTACCATCTTTTGTGTTGCAAAACCAAGACTGATATTAGCAATGAGTTGACCCAATCCTACAAAAGCCACTACTCCAAAACCAGAGTTTTTTTTCGATGATTTTGATTTTTTGATTGATTCCTGAAGTTTTTTAATATGATTTTTATAATAATAATTCAAAGCAAAAATATACAAACCAACCGAAAAAATAAAATAGATAGGAGTTTGTAATCCTAACATTCCATATGCAAACTTTTGGGTTATAACTAATAATCCTACTGAACATACGGTGCCAAATACCCCACGAAATAGCGTGTATTGTAATTGCCGCTTCCTAGGATTTATAACAATCCATATTGCCCATACATTTAAAAAAGCAACTGGTGGAACTATTATGTACATATATATCGGTTGAACAGGATTCGCAAAAGCAGGCAAAAGCACAAATATATCTGCTATCCCAATCACAAGAGTAATTATAGTCGATCTTATATCACTTACAGCGTAAAGAGCCATATAATATTCAAAAACTTTTTTATTAAAATCTGTATTTTTTTTCATGTTAATTAAACCACCCCCGCTACTGTTAACCAAGCTTTTTTGAACCCATTTTCACCATATCCTTAATAATATCATCTTCTCCATCATCATCTAAATCAACATCCCATTTCACACCTTCTGTAAAATATTATTCCCTTCTCGAAAAGAAGATCAACCCATTAATAAGATCTAGGCTTATCAAAAATTTCAAAAAGCCGGAGAGTTTTCTGGTATCGAATCTATTGGGACTCACACCATGTACAAACCTTCGGCTATTGGTTCTATAAATAAACAAAAGATTTCGCTATGTTGTAAGAAATACTCAATCATAGCACCTCATAAATTACACTTAAAATATATTGGTATCAATAAGGAAGAAAAAGTTAATATCTGAGTTACATTTCAAATTTAAAAAATAAAAAGGGCATATCCCTTTCAGAATTGCCCTTTACCTTAAAAGTATATGTCAGCTTATTATTTATTTCTTTTCACAAAATGATGAATCCCTTCAAAGATTACTTCTTTTAAAGCTTCTGGATAATCCGAATAGCCTTCTTTTTCCATAATTATCTCCAACACTTCCCTTAAATTCCCATCAAGTATTATAGTAACTCCTGGCGTTAGTTCACCAGTTTCTTCATTTTTAAATGTTTCTTTTATCATAACTACTTTATTTTCTTCCATGACCTAATCCTCTCTAACTAAATAGTTTTTATTCTCATCTTCCCAATATCTATATTCATAGGGTACTTGTTCATCAAATCGCTGTAAATAACCTCTCCAGTTATTCGGAATATATTCTTCAAAAGATATTGATTCCGGATAATTAGAATAAAAAATTAAACGCTCAAAGTCTATTAGGAAACATGGATTATAATCATAATAGGCTTCTTCTCTATTAGTTCTTATTTCCCTTAAAAATTCTAACCTAATATCTTCTGTAAATCTTTTATATTTTTCTATTCTTTCTAAAAAGTTAGCTATTGTAGTCTCATTTAAAATACTAATGCCTTTTCTTTCCTCTGGATATTCACTAGGAGAATATCCAGCTTGATTATAATCTAAATACCATAAATCCGATTCAGTTATATACCAATTGAGCTTATTTTTATATTTTACACCTACTATAATATTTTCGGCGTATAAAGGCTTAATCATTTAACACGCTCTCCTCTCTTACTTAATAAGTTTAGCATTCCGTCCGTATTCTACCAACCACCGACGAATGGGGTCAGGTAATTCGTATGCAATACCTTCAAATCCATATTTATCAAAAATACCCTTGTCAACAATCTTAGGAGCTGTTCTACCTTGGTTAAGTGGATTAGTTTTATAACCCTTCTGAGAAATCGCATTTTCTCTAATTAAATCATCTAAATACTGTGGTACATCAAATTCCACAATATATGAGTCTGCTCGTTTATTTTTGAAATATGTAGAGTGATCTTTTCCAGTAGATACATTTAAATTATGATCTGCCCTCCATTTACTATTTAAAGAGAGTGTACCATCATCATTAACTAAAATTAACTCTTTACTATCACCACCTTGAACCCTACGATAAGTAACGTTTTCTTCTCCTACACTAGTTCCGCTGACTTTCTTATTAACTTCACTTGTACCTTTAGCTTCATTTACTTTCTCAACAGGTACTTTTTTAGTTTTATTTACAACCTTAGTAGCGTCAGCAGTCATCTTTACACCCTTACCAACTTTTGGAATTTTTCCAATTGGGGTAAGACCAGCTACTACCATCCCACCAGCTAAAAATCGGTCCAAAGTAGACAGTTTTTCTCCAGATGATGGATCAACACCATCCCAAGCCCGACGAATATCATATTCACCACTTATTTCACCAGCTATATCCCTTGCTAGTTTTTTACCATCAAAACCTTTTTCTTCTGATTCCGATGAAAATCTACCATCAATTGCTCCTTCTTCAATTGTACCACTATTTAGAAGGTTATCAGTCTGACGATTTCTATCTTCTGTAATCTCCTGAATTGAAGTTGTCCATTCCATATTCAACCCTTGCGTACTAAATGTACCACTTGCAGGACTAAACCCTTTCCCACTTTGAACTTCCGCAAGACCTGCAGCAATACTAGCTGCTAATTGAAGTGCTGTACTATAATTATTACTAGAGGTCTGATTGAATTGATACAAATGATCCAGCTTTTCTTGCAGTTTTTTCCTCATCACAGTAAAAAGATTCGCCATAGCGTCCATACCTGGGATTGGCATAGCTTGACTGATGGCTTCCATACTTGCTTTCATTCGGTCAATTTCTCGAATTTGTTCTAATATTTCTTGTTCAATTACATCTGTGGAAGCGACTTGTGATTGAAATTGACTTGGAAAAGCATCGTTCTGGCGAATTAACTCTTCACACAGATAAATGATTCCTTGCGCTAAAGGACGAAAGGTTTGTACAAAAAATGATTTTGCACTGCTATAAGTTTGTCCTTGTAGAACAGTATCAATTGCAAAGGCATCAATTGACTGAATGACTTGTTCCATACCTTGAATAGTAGCGTTACATACAGCATTCATACTTTGAGTTTGGCCTTGTACTTCTCCTAAATACATATTTAAGCTCATGCATTGACCTCCCTCGCTAATTGTTGTTGTTGATAGGAAAGGTCGTTTTCTAAATCACTAAGGTTTCGTCTTTCTTTAAGCAACGTTTCTTTTTGGTTTTCTAATTCAAATGTGACTTTTCGTTCAATATGTTGTGCCTCTTGATATGTATTCATAAAAAATTGAGACATTTCTCTATCACCATGCCAAGTTCCTAAAATTCGATCAAACAAACGATGGTTTCGACCTCTCCATTCATAAAAATCTGCTTCCGCTTGCTCCTGAATGTGAATCGCGGATTGATTTCGGTCTTGTTCTTCAAATACACTTCTTAACTTTTGATTTACTTGATTGATTTGTTTTTCAATATCTTGACTCATTATATTCCTCCTACTATTTTACCTTTACGTAGGTTTTCACATTAGCGAAAAGTGTTGTGAAGTTCGTTATCCATTCTCTCAAACTCTTGGGCTACTGAATGAATATTATCGACCGCTTGTTGAAAGGCAGTGGAAAATTGTTTCGTAAAATCTAACATTTGTTGATTCGCTTCTTGTGCTTTGGAATTAACAGATAGTGTTGTACGCGTCGCCTTTGTTATAGAACGATTTGTTGCACTTTGGATTATATTCGAAGCTGTTCTCATCTGCGTAGCAATTTGTTGTGCCGTTTGAAAATTACTTTGAAATTGTCCCATCACTCAAATCCTTTCTCTAATTTTCAGAAGATGCCAAAGAAATCCCAATAAATATATGAAAATTCCCTATTAATATCACTCTTTTTAAACGTGTGTCCAGCTAAGTTGGGCATGCAATCAAATGAGCCATACACTATAAGCTGTATGGCTCATTTGAAATGCCTGTTATATAGAGTATGACAATTTTTATTTCAAACCGAAATTACGTGATAATTCTTCATCATGAGAAGCAACAGCTTCTGCAGTTTTATTAAGCTGCATATTAATTTCTTGTAATAGCTGTGCGAAGTTTTGTACTTTTGGCTTTAATTGATTGAACTGTTGGTCAAAACCTTCAAAAGCACGACCTTCCCATTCTCCTCTTAATTCATTTTGTAAATTTTGTAGTTGACTTAAAATGTCCTCAATTTGATTTGCACCTTGTCCATATTGAGCTGCTTTCGATTTAAGCTCCTCTGGTGACATACGAATTTGTCCAGCCATTTTCATTTCCCCTTTAATACATAATGAGCAAAATATAAATTGGTTAATTTTACTAAATATATTATAATGTATTATTTTGAACTTTAAAACATTTTATCTTTCTATTGAATATTAGAATATTAATATTCAACTTTTTCTTACTTTACAAGATTTTATGCAAAAAAGACCACCAAAAGGCAGTCCCTCAAAACTCAATCCCATCCCGCGCTCCACTACTTTCTCATACAAATAATTCGCAATGATAGTATCTACTACAGCCAAACCAACTGATTTGAAAATAGTAATCTCTTCATCATTTTCGTGACCAGCTTTTCCCCCTTATAATTTAACCAATTTCGGCGTGGAGATTGCTAGTTTTATCAAAATTTGAAGATTACCTGTTTCTAGATCCTATTCAATTAAGCAATCCTACAAATGCCTCTTCTTCCTCATCTATAAAACCTACAAATATAATTCCTTCAGTATCCTCATGATTAAATGCAAATGTATAATCAGGATTCATGTATCCTTCTGGATAAAAACAGCCAATATAGTCATACATCACAAGTTCTTTAATCCCAAGTTTTTGTTTTCTTTCATAGTTATTTATGTAAATTCAGCTCGTTTTTTTGTTTTGGGTGAAAAAAATTTTTAACTTGATAGCAATGTGGTGCTGCCCCACATCCATCAAC
This sequence comes from Bacillus cereus group sp. BfR-BA-01356, assembly GCF_022663635.1. Taxonomy (NCBI): domain Bacteria; kingdom Bacillati; phylum Bacillota; class Bacilli; order Caryophanales; family Bacillaceae; genus Bacillus; species Bacillus cereus group sp. BfR-BA-01356. The sequence goes on from NZ_JAKUFX010000041.1 coordinate 42,830, forward strand.
TTAAGGTATATTTTTAAACAAAATGCGGTCTTTCCATATAGTTTTTTATTATCTTTTGTAGATTTTATAAAAGCGGGCATATCAAATAAACCCTGACG
>NZ_JAKUFX010000042.1:0-41920 GCF_022663635.1 Bacillus cereus group sp. BfR-BA-01356
AAAAGCGGCGGCGTTAGCGAAACAGAAAAGAGAAGGAACCGAAGAAGTAACGGAAGAAGAAAAAGCGAAAGCCAAGGCGAAGGCAGCAGCAGCTGCAAAGGCAAAAGCGGCGGCGTTAGCCAAACAGAAAAGAGAAGGAACCGAAGAAGTAACGGAAGAAGAAAAAGCGAAAGCCAAGGCGAAGGCAGCAGCAGCTGCAAAGGCAAAAGCGGCAGCGTTAGCGAAGCAGAAAAGAGAAGGGACAGAAGAAGTAACGGGAGAAGAAAAAGCGAAAGCCAAGGCGAAGGCGGTGGCGGCCGCCAAGGCAAAAGCGGCAGCCTTGGCGAAGCAGAAAGCCTCGCAAGGTGATGGGGATTCGGGAGATGAAAAGGCAAAGGCAATTGCAGCGGCAAAAGCGAAAGCAGCAGCGGCTGCAAGAGCGAAGACAAAGGGAGCTGAAGGTAAGAAAGAGGATGAGCCGAAGCAGGAAGAACCGTCCGTAAATCAGCCGTATTTAAATCAGTATGTTGAGGCTATTAGGGAGAAGTTAGGAGAGGGTGCATTAGTAGATTCCTACATTAATAAACTGTCAAAGGATGTGCCAACTCTTGTGGTGGATCCCGAAAAGTATTATGAAGTGATGGAGTCACTGCGATGCCATGAGGGACTTGCTTTTGATTATATGTCAGAGCTACATGCGACGGATTTTGTGACACATATGGAAGTGTATGTTCATTTGTTTTCATATGGCAAGAAACAATCGGTAGCGGTGAAGGTAAAGCTAGACCGGGAAGCGCCGCAAGTCGAATCTGTGACAGCGCTTTGGAAAGGAGCTGACTGGCCGGAGCGAGAAGCATACGATTTGCTCGGCATTGTATTTAAAGGGCATCCGAATTTAACGCGTATTTTAATGCCAGATGATTGGGTAGGATATCCGCTTAGAAAAGACTATGAACCGTATGATGTGGAGGTGTAGCTATGATCCGCACGGAAGAGATGCTTTTGAATGTAGGACCTCAGCATCCGAGTACACATGGTGTGTTCAGGCTCGTAATTAAGATTGACGGGGAAATTATTAAAGAAGCTACACCTGTTATTGGATATTTGCATCGCGGGACGGAAAAGATCGCTGAGAGCTTACAGTATACGCAAATTATCCCTTATACAGATCGAATGGACTATTTATCAGCCATGACGAATAATTACGTCATTTGCCATGCTGTAGAGACGATGATGGGGCTTGAAATTCCAGAGCGTGCCGAATACTTGCGAGTACTTGCGATGGAGCTAGGAAGAATTGCGAGCCATCTCGTTTGGTGGGGGACGAATCTTCTTGATATAGGAGCGGTCAGCCCGTTTTTGTACGCGTTTCGTGAACGAGAGATGATTATAAATTTATTAAATGAATTATGCGGGGCACGGCTTACTTTTAACTATATGAGAGTTGGCGGTGTGAAGTGGGATGCGCCAGATGGTTGGATTGAAAAGGTGGAAGAGTTTGTTCCGTATATGAGGGAGCAATTAGCAGGTTATCATGATCTTGTTAGCGGTAATGAGATTTTCTTAAATCGTGTGAAAGGCGTTGGTATATATAGCGCGGAAGAAGCGATCTCGTATTCTTTAAGCGGAGCAAATTTGCGGTGCACTGGAGTAAACTGGGATCTTCGCAAAGATGAGCCGTATTCGATTTATGATCGTTTTGATTTTGATATTCCTGTTGGAAGCGTGGGAGATGCTTGGGATCGCTACGTTTGCCGAATGCAAGAAATCGAGGAGTCTTTAAAGATTGTTGAGCAAGCGGTTCAGCAGTTCCCGAAAGATGGAGCTGTGCTGGCAAAAGTACCGAAAATTATTAAGGCACCTAAGGGAGAAGCATTTGTACGTATCGAATCGCCGCGCGGAGAGATTGGTTGTTATATCGCTAGTGACGGAAAGAAAGAGCCGTACCGTTTGAAGTTTCGTAGGCCATCTTTTTATAACTTGCAAATTTTACCGAAGTTATTGAAAGGTGAAAACATCGCTAATTTAATTACGATTTTAGGTGGAGTTGATATTGTACTTGGGGAGGTTGATGGCTAATGATTGAGACGCTCTTACAATCACCTTCAAGCTGGACGAATTTCTTCATTTTTTTCGGATTAGCGGTACTTCTACTATTTGCAGTCCTTGGCTTCGTTACATATGGAATTTTGGCAGAACGGAAAGTGATGGGATTTATGCAAGGGCGGATTGGACCAAACCAGGTTGGAGGCCGATTCGGTTTACTGCAAACGGTAGCTGATGTTTTAAAACTATTATTGAAAGAAGATAGTATTCCGAAAGCAGCAGATAAACCGCTGTTTATATTAGCGCCTGTCATTGCATTTGCACCAGCATTTATGGTGCTTGCGGTTATCCCGTTCACTGATAAATTTCAATTTGCAGATATTGGAGTCGGGCTACTTTATTATATTGCTGTTTCCGGTATTACGACGATAGGTGTTGTAACTGGGGGATGGGCATCGAATAATAAATATTCCCTTTTAGGAGGGATGCGTGCGGCGGCGCAAATGATTTCTTATGAGATTCCGCTCGTAATGAGTGTAATTGGTATCGTTTTGCTAGCTGGTAGCCTGAATTTAAATGAGATTGTAGCGGCGCAGGAGAAGGTCTGGTACATTTTCGTACAGCCAATTGGATTCGTCGTTTTCTTAATCGCAGCAGTTGCAGAGTTAAATAGGACGCCATTCGATTTGCCGGAAGCGGAGTCAGAACTTGTTTCTGGATATCATACGGAATACTCAGGTTTTCGCTGGGCGTTTTTCATGCTTTCAGAGTACGTATATTTCTTCGGGATGGCATCGTTAATTACAGTGCTCTTTTTAGGCGGATGGAATCCAGTCATGTTTCTTGGATTTATCCCAGGTGCCGTATGGTTTGCTTTGAAATTTAGCAGTGTAGTCTTTCTATTAATTTGGTTCCGCGTTACGTTCCCGCGTATAAGAGGTGACCAGTTAATGGAGTTTGGATGGAAAGTATTATTGCCGATTGCACTTGCAAATATTTTCTTAACGGCATTGATTAAGGAGTTATTCTTCTAATCTATGAGGGGGGTGCCAGTAAGAGATGAAAGGACTATTTAAAGGGTTAAAATATACATTAAGTAATTTGAGCAAGAAGAAGGTAACGTATGATTATCCAAATCAACCGTTGCCGTTGCCAGACCGTTTTCGGGGGATTCAAAAATTTTATCCGGAGAAATGTATTGTTTGTAATCAGTGCTCTAACATTTGTCCGACAGACTGTATTCAGTTAACAGGAAAGAAACATCCGGATCCTACGAAAAAAGGAAAAATTATCGACACGTATGATATTAATTTTGAAATTTGTATTCTTTGTGATTTATGTACAGAAGTTTGTCCGACAGAGGCAATTGTCATGACAAATAACTTTGAACTCGCGGAATATTCACGTGATGACTTATTTAAAAATTTGCAGTGGCTTGACGAAAACGACGAAAACGTCAGGAAGGAGAATAAGGCATGAATGGCGAGTTTGTAGCATTCTTTATACTATCCTTGTCTGCAATTATCGGCGGTGTTCTTATGTTGAACTTAACGAAAGTTATGCACATGATGCTAGCTCTCGTTCTGACATTTCTCAGCATTGCAGGTTTGTATTTTCTTTTGTCAGCCGAATTTATAGGCGTTGCACAAATTTTACTTTACTCTGGTGCAATCACAATTATTATGATTTTCGGCATTATGTTAACGAAACATAACGCGGAAAATGAATCGCGTCTTACTCTTCGAAAATGGATTATCTTCTTTGCAGTTGTAGCATTTGGAGCGGTTATGTATTTCGCTGTTAATAATGTTGATTTTGCAAATGAAAGCACACAAGGAAGTTTACCTCTCCATGAAAACAACACACTTCAAATCGGTACGCTTCTCTATTCAAAATATATTATTCCATTTGAACTAACTTCAGTTATTTTACTTGTAGCACTCGTTGGCGCAATTATACTTGCGAAAAAGGACGAGAAAGAGGAGGATTCCAATGAGTAGCGTTCCAGCTTCTGCATATTTAACACTTGCAATTATTTTGTTTTGCATCGGTCTATTTGGAGCTTTAACAAAGCGGAATACAGTAATCGTATTAGTTTGTATCGAATTAATGCTGAATGCTGCCAATTTAAACTTAGTGGCGTTTAGTAAATTAGGCTTATTTCCGAATTTAACAGGTCAAATTTTCTCACTGTTTACGATGGCTGTAGCGGCAGCGGAAGCGGCGGTAGGACTCGCTATTTTAATTGCTTTATATTGTAATCGTACGACAGTTCAGGTGGATGAAATGGATACGCTTAAAGGATAGCATTGTGACCGAAAAAGGGGGAAGGAAACAATGATCGATTATGCATGGCTCATACCGCTTTTCCCACTCGTTTCGTTTTTGTTACTCATTATATTCGGGAAGAAAATTAGAGAAGGAAGCAGCGTACTTAGTATTTTTTTCGTCTTTCTCTCCTTTATACTTGCGGTACTTGTGTTAATAGAAAGGTTTTCAGAAGCAAGCGTGAAGCATAAGTGGGTGTGGCTTAGAGCTGGAGATGTGGATATATCATTCGGCTTTGAAGTGACTGCATTAGGAGCTTTAATGTTATTTATCGTGACGCTTGTAAGTCTACTTGTACATGTGTATTCGAAAGGTTATATGAAAGGTGATGAACGATTACCAACCTTTTACGCATATTTAGGACTCTTTACATTTGCGATGTTAGGACTTGTTATATCAACGAATTTATTACAACTTTATATATTTTGGGAATTAGTTGGCCTTGGCTCATTTTTACTTATCGGTTTTTATTTCTTTAAAGAAGAAGCGAAGGCTGCTGCAAAAAAGGCTTTTATTATGACCCGTATTGGGGATGTTGGTTTATTTATCGGGATGATTTTAATTTTTTGGTACGCAGGTAGTTTTGAATATGACGCAATATTTAGGGCGATTTATACAGGGGATCTACCTCCTTACATGATTACAATAACAGCGATATTAATTTTTATCGGGGCGATGGGGAAATCAGGTCAGTTCCCGCTTCATACGTGGTTGCCAGATGCAATGGAGGGGCCAACACCCGTTTCGGCACTTATTCACGCGGCGACGATGGTCGCAGCTGGCGTATATTTAGTAGCGACGATGTTCCCTCTGTTTTCAGCAAGTACAGTGGCGATGCAGACAGTGGCAATCATTGGAGCTTTCACTGCAATCTTTGCGGCCTCTATCGGTCTTGTGCAAACAGATATAAAGAGGGTGCTTGCTTATTCTACAGTTAGCCAGCTCGGGTACATGATGCTCGCGTTAGGTTCTGCCGGTTATGTAGCTGGTATATTTCATTTAACGACACATGCTTTTTTTAAAGCACTACTATTTTTGGCGGCAGGAAGTGTAATTCATGCTGTGCATACGCAAAACATTAATAAAATGGGCGGTTTACAGAAGAAGATGAAAGTAACTGGTACGCTATTTTTAATAGGTACCCTTGCCATTAGCGGTGTTCCGCTGCTTTCCGGTTTTTTCAGCAAAGATGAAATTTTAGTGGCGACGTGGATGAATGGCAATTACGTTTTATTTACTTTAGCGGTAATTGCGGCGTTTTTAACAGCGTTCTATATGTTCCGCCTATACTTTCTTGTCTTTACTGGAGAAACGAAGACGAAGGAAGAAGTGCATGAATCGCCTCGCGATATGACGTATCCAATGATTGTTCTCGGCGTTCTCGCAGTAGTGGCAGGATATATAAATACACCATGGTTTGGGACGTTTCTCGGAGATTGGTTGACGAAAGATGTAGGGTTTAAGGTTGAAGAAGCGCATGGACCAGTTTGGATTATGATTGTTGCGACACTCGTTTCATTTGCGGGAATCGCTCTTGCATATTTCATATATGGCAAGAAATCAATTTCTAGAGATTGGGCTGGGGGTACGGAAACATCGCTTTATAATCTTTTGAAAGAAAAATATTATGTGGATGAACTATACAACATGACGGTGATCCCTATTACGAAAGGAATCGCTCATGTGCTTCGCTTATTTGAAGTGTATGTAGTCGAAGGAATTGCAGTTTTAATTGCAAGTGTAGTGAAAGGTACAAGTAACCTTGGATCGAAACTTCAAAACGGGAATGTACAAGTGTACGGTACTGTAACGGCGGTTTCGCTCGCTGTACTCGTCATTATTTTGCTCTATACGGGAGGGGATTTACGATGAATGATTTGTTGTTAACGTTCTTCATTTTTTCCCCGCTTTTAGGAATTTTATTGCTTGTATTAACACCGAAAAAGGAATTACGTACAGTGCGAGCGCTTGGCTTATTTGGGACGGCACTTCCATTTGGAATAGCTGCCGTCCTCGCTTGTACATATGCTTCTGGAAAGAATTTGTCACTATTCGATGAAAAGATGAAATGGATTAAGTTCGGTGATTTTACAGCGGTAGATAAAAGGTGGTTTTCTATTTATTACGAGCTCGGTATTGATGGTTTGTCGCTTGTCATGATGGTACTGACGGCTCTTCTAGCAACGCTTGCAGCAATTGCAGCCTTTTCTATTAAAAGAAATTTAAAAGCATTTTATATGCTGTTACTCATGCTAGAAATAGGAATGCTCGGCGTCTTTGCTGCTCAAAACTTAATGTTGTTTTTTATCTTCTTTGAAATTACGTTGCCACCAATGTTCTTATTAATTGGAAAGTGGGGAAAATTGTCGAGTGAAAAGGCTGCGTATAGTTATTTAATATATAACGGTATTGGCTCAGCTATTTTGCTCATTGTTTTCTCAATTTTGTTCGCGAAAACAGGTACAACAAATATTGTGGAGCTGAAAGAGATATTAAGAAGCGTAAACGCAGAGGGAGCACTCGTCATCCCAAGTAGTTTGCAGCTTAGTGTATTTATTGCCATAATGATTGCTTTTGCAATTAAACTACCTGTTTTTCCGTTGCACCGCTGGATGGTCAATGTACACATAGAAGCGCATCCAGCTGTAGTTATGCTTCATGCGGGTGTTTTGCTGAAGATTGGAGCGTACGGTATTATTCGCTTCGGGAAAGGGCTATTCCCGGAATATTTTCACGATGTTGCAACACTAATTGCGATATTAGGCGTAATTAATTTATTATACGGTGCCTTTTTAGCGCTCATCCAAACAGACTTTAGGAAAGTACTGGCTTACTCTAGTATTTCGCATATGGGAATTGTGTTAATGGGACTTGCGTCACTTAATGCACCTGGTACACAAGGAGCGTTATTCCAGGTTGTATCGCACGGTTTAATTGCAGCCTTGCTGTTTTTCTTACTCGGTGTTATAGAACAACGTTTCGGAACATCAGACATTACAGCGCTTGGTGGACTCGCAAAAAGTGTCCCAGTACTTAGCGGCTTCTTCTTAGCAGGAGGAATGGCATCGCTCGGATTACCAGGGATGTCTGGGTTTGTTAGTGAATTTCTTGCCTTTCTCGGTTTATTTCAAGGAGAGCCCGTCATTGCTGCAGTCGGTGTGATTGGCATCATTTTAACCGCTGTATATGTATTAAGGGCGACACTTCAAGTGACATTTGGAAAGAAAGAGTGGGAAGCAAAATCTGATATACACGGATGGGAGTATGTCCCTGTTTTACTACTTATCTTTTGTATTATTGCAATTGGAGTTATGCCAGAGATACTAGGGGATCCGCTTCAAAATACATTGAAAACATTGGGGGTGAAGTAGGATGGATATGAATACGTTACTTAGCTTATCGTGGCATCTAATGGTGCCAGAATTTATTATTCTCGGCGCCGCCATCCTTCTTTCCATATGTGATTTGTTTTTTAAGCTGAACCATAGATATGTAGCTCTTGGTGCGATTGCTGCCATCGTATTAGCAATCGTGTCATTAATTACTCTATATAGCGAACCGGCAGGAGATATTTTAAATGGATCGTTTGTGTTAGATGGATTTTCAAAAGGGTTTAAAACGTTGCTATTAGGTGCCTCAGCTCTCATTTTATGCACCGCAATGAGCGATGATAAGAAGAATCCAATTGAAGATAAAGGTGAATATTATTACTTATTTTTAATGGCACTTCTTGGCGCGATGTTCATGGCTTCTAGTGTTGATTTTATTACCCTTTTCGTTGGTTTGGAGTTACTTTCACTTTCTTCCTATATCTTAGTAGGAATACGAAAAAAGAGCCGTGCATCAAATGAAGCGGCAATGAAATACGTCATTAGCGGAGGAATTGGAACGGCGATTACGCTCTTCGGAATGAGTTATTTATACGGTATTACAGGTTCAACTAACATTGTAGATATGCAAAAGGTACTCACTGGGGAACTCGCTAGTGGTATTCAGTTATTGTTAGCTCTCGCATTTCTTTTATTGCTAGTTGGTCTCTCATTTAAAATTGCCACAGTGCCGTTTCATATGTGGGCACCTGATGTGTATGAAGGAGCGGCTACACCAGTTACTGCTTTTCTTGGAACGATTTCTAAAATTGCCGGGTTCCTACTCATTATTCGTTTGTTCCTTATGATCTTTGCAAGTGTATTAATACAAGGAGATATGCAATCTTTATATGGGCATATGAGTATATATATTGCGGTGCTAGCAAGTATTACGATGATTGTTGGGAATGTAGTCGCATTAAAACAATACAATATAAAGCGTTTATTTGCTTATTCGGGCATTGCTCATGCAGGATATTTACTCGTTCCACTTGTGGCATTATCACCATTTACGATGGATAGCATGTGGTTTTATATGCTGGCATACATGCTTATGAATATAGGGGCATTTGCTATCATCCACGGCTTAATCTTACAAAATAATGAGGAAAATATAACAATTTTCACAGGTTTATATAAAAGGTCGCCATTTACAGCGATAATGATGACAATTTTTATTTTATCGTTGGCTGGGATACCAGGAACGGCTGGCTTCATTGGAAAGATTAATATCATTTTAGGCGCACTTCATGTAGAGCCAGCACATTACGTACTAGCTTCGATTATGATGGGTACGACAGTTGTTTCATTCGTATATTATTTCCGTATTTTACAACAAATGTTTTTCCGCACCGGAGAGACAGAAGAGAGAATACGGTTACCGTTAAATATAAAGGTTGTTATGAGTCTTTGTGCAATTTCGATTGTAATACTAGGGATTATGCCGATGATTGGGTACAATTTCTTTTATGAATATTTTCCATTAATGAAAGATTTCTTCTTCTTAGGGAACGTGGTACAATAGTGAAAATAAAAGGTGTGGAGTCAGTACTCTGCGCTTTTTATTTTGTGTTAACTTGTAATGTAGATATACGTTTTTGGAAAGAAAATCACGATGTAAAATGTAAGATGTCTATGTGCATTTGAAAAAGTGTAGCTCCTACTTATTATGGTATCGTTTTTATATTCTTTCATAAGTAGTAGCTGAGTAAAAAGGGGTCGATTTTTTGGCACAACTTTTAGGGCAACAAGCACTGATTGCCATTGTTTCGCATTTATTGTTTATTACCATTACGTGGTGGGCCTTACAAGGCATTCACATTGAGCGTTTAATGAAGTCCGGAAAAGTGCTGCAGACGCGAGTATTACTCATCTTAATTACAATTGCAATTGGGACATCTGTAAGTAACTTTTTCCTTGATTATTTAGGCTATTCGAAGAGTTTAACGTATTTAGTAAAGTAAGTGTATAGAACCTCAAATCTCCGTTAACAATGGGGATAGGAGGGGATGAAATTGAAGCTTAAAGCCATTCTTATTGTTGCACTTAGTGTTGTTTTATTTTTGGTTGGATATAGAGAGATGAAACCGATAAGCGATGAACAGAAAATGGAGAGCATGATCAAGGCTTTAGAGAAAAATGATGCTAAAGTAGAAAAATGGTCATGGTTAGCGAGAGAAACAAAAACAATTTCTAACATACATACGTTTCAAAAGTTGTTAAACGATGTGAAGGAAAAGGCAAATATTCAAAAGTGGGAAGTAGAGCAATCTCCAGATGGATATAAAGCTACATCCTATAAAAAGCTTTCTTCTTATGAAGAACGAGTAGTAGTAACTTGGAGTAAAGAAAATACTAAAGAAAACACTTTCATTATCTTTGAAGTAAGTGGGGCGAAATGGGACCCGAAGTATGTTCAAAACATGAATAAAATTTTTAGTGAAAAACCTATAATTTACACTTGTGTTCAAGGTGTACTGAATGATAAGATTGAAGGTGTTTTGCAAAATAAAACCAATCAGGTTTTGAAAGATCTTTCAGCAAGAGCGATCGAACAAGTAGAAGAAAGAGCATTTGTGTCAGTCTCCGCATACAATAAAAAGTGGGATGACGCTCTTTCAACAAATAGAGAGAAAATAAATGTGCAAATAGCAATACGTTCTACAGACAACAAAGATACAATTGTGGTTGGCACACCGATCATAACTTCTGAGTATTGAGTGAATAGATACTGAAAAAAGGACACGGAGGGGAATAATTTGGAAAAGATCATCGTCCGTGGCGGAAAGCGGTTAAACGGCACAGTGCGTGTTGAGGGCGCAAAAAATGCTGTATTACCTATAATCGCTGCAGCCCTATTAGCGAGTGATGGAAAGAATGTACTATCTGAAGTACCAGTTTTGTCTGATGTATACACAATTAATGAGGTATTACGTCATTTAAATGCTGAAGTCGTATTTGAAAATAATCAAGTAACAATCGATTCTTCTAAAGAACTAAACATTGAAGCACCATTTGAATATGTACGTAAAATGCGTGCATCTGTTCAAGTAATGGGACCATTATTAGCACGTAACGGTCGTGCTCGTATTGCACTTCCTGGTGGATGTGCAATTGGTTCACGTCCAATTGACCAACATTTAAAAGGCTTCGAAGCAATGGGAGCAAAAGTACAGGTTGGTAACGGTTTTGTTGAGGCATATGTTGAGGGAGAACTAAAAGGAGCTAAAATCTACTTAGACTTCCCAAGCGTAGGCGCGACAGAAAACATTATGTCTGCAGCTACATTAGCAAAAGGGACAACAATTCTTGAAAACGCAGCGAAAGAACCAGAAATCGTTGACTTAGCTAACTTCTTAAATGCGATGGGAGCGAAAGTACGCGGAGCTGGAACTGGAACGATTCGTATCGAAGGCGTTGATAAATTATATGGTGCAAACCACTCTATTATTCCTGACCGTATTGAAGCGGGAACATTCATGGTTGCAGCAGCAATTACTGGTGGAGACATCTTAATTGAAAATGCTGTACCTGAACATTTACGCTCAATTACAGCGAAAATGGAAGAAATGGGTGTTAAAATTATTGAGGAAAACGAAGGTGTACGTGTTATCGGCCCAGATAAGTTAAAAGCGGTTGATATTAAAACTATGCCTCACCCAGGTTTCCCAACAGACATGCAATCACAAATGATGGCATTATTACTACAAGCTGATGGAACAAGCATGATTACAGAAACGGTATTCGAAAACCGCTTTATGCACGTTGAAGAATTCCGTCGTATGAATGCTGATATTAAAATTGAAGGTCGTTCTGTTATTATGAACGGTCCAAACAGCTTACAAGGTGCTGAAGTAGCAGCAACTGACTTACGTGCTGCAGCTGCATTAATCTTAGCTGGTTTAGTATCAGAAGGTTATACTCGTGTAACTGAGTTAAAACATCTTGACCGTGGCTATGTAAACTTCCATAAGAAATTAGCTGCATTAGGTGCAACTATTGAACGTGTAAACGAAAAAGTAGAAGAAGTGAAAGAACAAGAAGTTTCTGATCTTCACGCTTAATTGAAATAGTCTCTATGTCTTTTGACATAGGGGCTATTTTTTTGGGTTATTACTGTTATAGTCAATAAATTCTATACTTATGCACGTACCAGTAAAAATATTTAGAAAATTTCTGTTTTATGCTCTTCCCCTTAAGTATGTTCTAAAAGAAAGAGTTGTTCCATAAGAATGAATGGAGTAAAGCTTTTATATTGGGGGAAAATAGGATGAAATTTTCAAAGCCACTTTTTATTACAGTAGCGCTCTTAATAGCGCTCGTTATCATTGTACCTGCAGCCCTTGTTATTCCATTTGCGAAAGCAAAAGTAGGGGAAGAAACGGCCTCTAAAACTCCTCCAGCGATAGAAAGCATACCAGCTCCAGGAAAAGTAGATACAGCTGTTCAAGTTGCTGTATATCGCGAAAAACAAAAGAAGGTAGAAACATTACCAGTGGAGGAGTATGTGACAGGTGTAGTAGCTTCTGAGATGAATGCCAGTTTTGAAATAGAGGCACTAAAGGCGCAGGCATTAGCAGCGAGAACATTTGTAGTACAACGTATGCTAAGCGGAGGAAAGAAAAATAATGCGGACGTGACAGATACGGTGAAAGATCAAGTGTACAAAGGCAAAGATGAATTGAAGAAGCAATGGGGCAATAACTACGAAAATAATTTGAAGAAAATCGAAGAAGCCGTTTCGAAAACAGCAGGACAAGTTTTAACGTATGATGGAAAACCAATTTCAGCATCCTTCTTTTCAACGAGTAATGGTCGAACAGAAAATGCAGCTGACTATTGGGGAAATGATTATCCGTACTTGAAAAGTGTAGATAGTCTGTGGGATCAAGCCTCTCCAAAGTTTACGAGCGAGCAAACATTTACAGTAGCTGATTTTCAAAAACGTCTCGGTGTGAAAGTGCTAGCAGACGGGAAGGTTGGAAATATTAAAGACCTTACGGAAGGAAAGCGCGTAAAGGATGTAGCTTTTCAAGGAAAAATATTAACAGGAAAAGAAGTTCGTGAAAAGTTAGATTTACGTTCTTCTGATTTCACGTGGAAACAACAAGGAGATAAAATCATCGTTACAACGAAAGGCTTCGGTCACGGCGTTGGTATGAGTCAATACGGGGCGAACGGCATGGCAGCGGAAGGAAAGAAATATACAGATATCGTCGCTCATTACTATAAAGGCGTTGAAATAAAGACGATGAATGATTATGAAGGAAAATTGATGGTGAAGAAATAGGTGTCAGAACTCTGGCACCTATTTTTTTCTGTTTAAAATATCATAATTTTCCATTAACTGTTTGATATAATAAGATAAAAAGGCATTTGGGGGAAATGAAATGGCGTTACTAGAGTTGAAACAATTAGGGAAGGCGAACCAGTTACCGGCAATTGAGCTAGAGGTAGAGAAGGGACAATGTATTGTTTTGCAATGCAATAATCATACAGCTAAAGTGTTACACCGCATCATTATTGGTGAAGAAGAGGCGTCGACTGGCAATGTACTGTTTGAAGGAGAAGCAATTGGAAAGAAAAATTATTCCCGCATCGGTTTTTGTTTTTTGAAAGATGAGGCATATGATCGTTTGAAGGTGAAAGAATACTTCAAATTTCTATTAGGGCTTTATGAATCAAAGATAAGTATAGAAGAAGTTGTGCAGTCTGTTGGTCTCCTAGATAAACTAAACGTTAAAATAGAAAAATTATCATTTTCAGAGAAACGCCGTCTTCATATCGGACGAGTGATGATTCATAATCCGGATTTAATCATTTTGGAAGAACCGGAGCAAAATGTAGATATAGAGAGTACGGTTATTATTCGAAAAGCAATCATGAAAATGAAAGAACAAGGAAAGGCGATTTTTATTACGTCATCTTTCCTATCCGATGCCCTTTCGTTAACGGAAGATGTATACATACTAAACAATGATGGTGTGAAAAAAGTAGAAATTGAACAAGAGGAAGCAAAAAAAGTCGATGAAGAGAAGGTCGTTCAAATAATTCCGCAAATGAAGTTAGAAAGAATACCTGCGAAAGTGAACGATAAAATCATTTTACTTGATCCGATGGAAATCCATTTCATTGAAACGCAAAACGAAGTGACACATATTCACGTTCGTGAAGGGGATTTCGTATGTACATTAACATTAAGCGAACTAGAAGCAAGGTTAACAGGTTTTGGTTTCTTTAGATGTCATCGCTCGTATCTTGTGAATTTACAAAGAGTGCGAGAAGTGATTACTTGGACTCGTAACAGTTTTAGTTTAATTTTGGATGACGAAAGAAAAAGTTCAATTCCGCTTTCAAAAGGACGCATGGATGAATTAAAAGGCGTGATTGGGCTATAAAAAGTGTTCCAATAAGCTCAACATGCGATTCATTCACCGGTAAAAATACTCCTTTTACCGGTATTTTAATGCGACTACCCTTTGTTTTTCATATGATTGAGTCAAGAAAAGTGAAACAAACGAACGAAAAGCGCTAAAGCGACTTTCATCTATAAAGAAGAAAAACAAAGGGGATGAAGAAATGACATTGGCAATTGAAATGAAAGATGTAATGAAAAGTTTCGACGGAAAAACGGCACTTCGAAATGTAAATATTGAGGTGAAGCGAGGAGAGATATTCGGATTCCTCGGACCGAGTGGATCTGGTAAGACGACAACAGTAAAAATTTTAACTTCTCAATTGCTTCATAGTGTTGGAACAGTAAGAGTATTAGGGAAAGATATTACAGGACCAAGTAGCATCGATTATAAACGAATTGGTATTTTAACAGATAACAGCGGCTTATATGAAAGACTTAGCATTTATGATAACTTACTATTATTTTGTGACTTATACGATTGTAAAAAAGAACGAATCGATGAAGTACTAGCACAAGTGAATTTATTAGATGATAAAAAAACACCAGTAAAAAAATTATCAAAGGGAATGAAGCAACGCGTCACACTAGCGAGAGCAATCCTTCATAAACCAGATATCCTCTTCTTAGATGAACCAACATCTGCACTTGATCCAGTAAACGTACAAAACATTCATAAAATCTTAAAAGACTTAAATGAAGAAGGAACGACGATTTTCTTAACGACTCACAACATGGATGAAGCAGAAACGCTTTGTAACCGTATTGCCTTCCTTTGTGGCGGAGAAATTGTAGCGCTTGATACGCCAGAGAACCTGCGCTTACAATACGCTAAGGATCATATACAAGTCGTATTAAAGGATAAGCAAAAAGAAGTAGTGCAAAAAGATGAATTAGGTGCAAAACGTATTTCAGAATGGATGAACAAAGGAGAATTACTATCCATTCATTCACACGAACCAACTTTAGGCGATATTTTTATTGAAGTTACTGGGAGGGGATTATAATGACATTTTCAATGAGACGTGTATCAGCTATTTTTAGAAAAGAAGTACAAGATTTTAAGACAAATTCACAAGTGTTGTTAATGGCATTTTTACCAATTATACTTTCATTTTTGTTTAGCAGATTTGGAGTGGGAAAGGAAATGTTAGGTATTACTACTATAACGGCCTTCCTATTTGTCGCAGGCTTTGTTCAATCTATGGTAATTGCAGAAGAAAAAGAAAAACATACATTGCGTGTATTAATGCTATCACCGGCATCTTCGGTTGAAGTTCTACTTGGAAAGAGTTTATTAACATCGGGTCTGACGATGGTCATTTGTATTGCAAATTTATTCATTTTAGATCAGTTAAATATTAATCTTCCATTGGTAGGATTGATATTCTTATGCGGAACTATTTTGTTTATCGTACTTGGAACAATGATCGGATTACTTGCATCTTCTGTACCACAAACATCAATAATTGGAATGCCGATATTAATGACGATGTATTTGGCTGTACAGTTTGAGCCAATGGTTGAAAATAAAGTAATTAAGACGATGATTGGATATCTTCCAACATCTCATATTGTGAAAGCACTTAAAAGCTTAGTAGGTGGGGCGGGATTTAGTAGTATTAGTGGGCATGTATTAAATGTTGCAGTTTGGCTTATTATATCGCTCGTTGTATGTTTAATCGTATATAAAAAGAAACAATTAGACTAAAAACTGAGCTAAAAGTGCTCAGTTTTTTCTTTTTTCTATCATTTCCTCGGAAATTTTACAGTTCTTATACATATTTTTACAGATTTTGTCGAAAAGTAATTAGTTATACGTTGTATAGGATAGGTGAATATTGTTCAAAATGATTGCTGAGGTGATGATGGAATGCGAGGAAGAAATAATAAAAAGTCGCAAAAGGTAGTACATTTATTTCAAAAAAGATGGGTGTTTCCGGCACTATACATTGCTTGTGCAGCGGTAATCTTAATGGTTGCGCTATGGTTCCAAGGAGCTAATCCGAAGAAGACTCCAAACCACGATCAAGCAACACCGTATACACAATCGGAAGATCCAGCAGTACCAGTAACGAAATCTTCAGAAGTAGTGAAAATGCCAGCTGCCGCGAATGCGGAAGTAGTCGTACAGAAGAAATTCTATGAAGATGCAGCAACTGAGGCGGAACAAGAAAAAGCACTTGTCTTTTATAACAACACATATTCCCCAAACAAAGGAATTGACATTGCTGCGAAAAATGGAAAAGAATTCAATGTTGCTGCTGCTTTAAGTGGTACAGTAACGAAAGCTGAAAAAGATTCACTTCTTGGTTATGTTGTAACAGTTGATAGTGGAAATGGTGTAGCGGTATCTTATCAAAGCTTAGGCAGTGTGAAAGTAGAAAAAGGTGCAAGAGTTGCACAAGGTGAAGTATTAGGAACATCCGGTCTAAGTGCAATGAATAAAGAGGCAGGCTCTCACGTTCACTTTGAAGTACGTAAAGACAATGTGGCTGTGAACCCTGAACGTTACTTAAATAAATCAGTAACAGAAATTAAAGCTGATGCAGGTGCTGCAAAGGCTACGAATGCTTCTGGTAAAAAAGCTGATGACAAATCTCAAAAAGAAGAGAAGTCAACGAGCACGAAACCTGAAAGTAAAACAGAAGACAAGTCTCAAAAAGAAGAGAAATCAACAAGCGGTTCAACTGGTGACAAAAAAGAAGAACCGAAGAAAGAAGAAAAATCAACAAATGGTTCTACAGAATCATCTAACGATTCTTCTTCACAAGAATAAGAAAGTGAAAAAATCAGTTCTCACTAGGAGAGCTGATTTTTTTATTTCCATATAAAAATACTCAATTTCGAGAAAAAAGTTGCAAAAACAAGGAAAAATGACGAGATTCTCGAATATATATTACAAAAGGGAGGGGATACTGTGTCATTTTTATTTGTTCTGTCGACTGCTATTATTTTATTGTTTGTTTTATTCACCTTATATTATTATATTGCCGGTAAGAAAGAGGTTCCCCACCATCAATTATTAGAAGAAGAGTTTGAAAGAGAAGAATGACGCCTTATATATAAGGTGTCATTTTTTTCGCCAAAATAGTCACTGTTAACGTATTTCTCACAAAAAAACGTAATTTTTCTTAACTTAGTCCGCAAAAATAGTGAACATGTAGCATATATCAGTAGTGCGGGCAATACAATGGTATAAACCAAAGCAAAGAGAGTGTTTGAGGTGAGAAATCGTGAATCATTTCATTATAAATCCAAGAATGTTTAACGCTTACAAACAGCACCCACACTTACTTCTTAGTCGTATGCAGCGAGGCTCATTTCACCCTTCTCACATCCAAATTAGGGAGGCGAGTGGTGTGCACGATTACATCAAAGAGAGAACTATCAAGATTGGTAAGTATATCGTGGAGACAAGAAAGACAGTGCGTGTCATTGCAAAGGAATTTGGGGTATCAAAGAGTACAGTCCATAAAGATTTAACAGAACGTCTACCAGAAATTAATCCAGAGCTCGCAAATGAAGTGAAAGAAATTCTTGATTATCATAAGTCTATTCGCCATTTAAGAGGTGGAGAAGCAACAAAGCAAAAGTATAGAAAAGAAGATGTAGAGAAGCCTGTACGTCAATAATGTTACAGTAGCAAACATTCCGTTCACATTCGGTAATATTTTTCAGAAGAATTCTTTTTGCGAATATTACGTTTCTGTTAAATTTATGATAAAATCAGAAATTAGGTGAAAAGAATTCGGGTGTAACCTGATTTTGAATATCGAGGAGGAAAAAACGGGAATGTTTGCGCGAGATATCGGAATTGACCTAGGTACGGCTAACGTATTAATTCATGTTAAAGGTAAGGGTATTGTATTAAATGAGCCATCTGTTGTGGCAATTGATCGTAATAGTGGTAAAGTATTAGCAGTAGGTGAAGAAGCGAGAAGCATGGTGGGACGTACGCCTGGTAATATTGTAGCAATTCGTCCACTTAAAGATGGTGTAATCGCAGACTTCGAAATTACAGAAGCAATGTTAAAGTATTTCATTAACAAATTGGATGTAAAGAGCTTCTTTTCAAAACCTCGTATTTTAATTTGTTGTCCAACAAATATTACATCAGTAGAACAAAAAGCAATTCGTGAAGCTGCTGAACGTTCAGGTGGTAAAACAGTATTTTTAGAAGAAGAACCAAAAGTAGCCGCAGTTGGTGCTGGTATGGAAATCTTCCAACCAAGCGGTAACATGGTTGTTGATATTGGTGGAGGTACAACAGATATCGCTGTACTATCTATGGGTGATATTGTTACCTCTTCCTCTATCAAAATGGCTGGCGATAAGTTTGATATGGAGATCTTAAACTATATTAAACGTAAGTATAAGCTATTAATCGGAGAACGTACTTCAGAAGATATTAAAATTAAAGTTGGTACAGTATTCCCAGGTGCACGTAGCGAAGAGCTTGAAATTCGCGGACGTGACATGGTAACAGGCTTACCACGTACAATTACAGTATGCTCTGAAGAAATTACAGAAGCATTAAAAGAAAATGCAGCTGTTATTGTACAAGCTGCAAAAGGCGTATTAGAGCGCACACCACCAGAATTATCTGCAGATATCATCGACCGCGGTGTTATTCTAACAGGCGGTGGAGCTTTACTACACGGTATCGACATGCTTCTAGCAGAAGAACTAAAAGTACCAGTATTAATTGCTGAAAACCCAATGCACTGCGTTGCGGTTGGTACAGGTATTATGTTAGAGAATATCGACAGATTACCAAAGCGTGCTTTGAGATAATTTGAAAGAACTAAGGCTGACGCCTTAGTTCTTTTTTTCGTTTTTATATTTTTTTATTTTGTTTTTTTGCGAAAATGGAAGGAAAATAGAGAAATATGAAGGAAACAGGTAAAATATTCATATATATGGTTAAATTTAATATTTCCTTAATTGAAAACGTTTATAATATAATGAGTCGAATACGACATTAAGGCAAATAATGTTTCAATACATATTGCCTTTCCCTAATTTGGGCATACACTCCTTTCCACCTCCGTGTCAGTTGCAAAAATGTGCAACTATTTTAATGGAATAGAGTGTGTGCATTTTTTTTTAGGAAGTTGTGCTAAATATAAAATGTTACTTTGTAATGACAAACAATAAACAAAATGGGATAATAGCAATATGTCCAAGTGGTAAGACCAATATTACAAAAGGGGCGATTGTTATATGCTAAATATAGAACAAATTAAAGAAATCATTCCTCACCGCTATCCATTTTTACTTGTTGATAAAATATTAGAAGTAGATGAAGGTAAAAGAGCGGTTGGGATTAAAAATGTATCCGCAAACGAAGAATTCTTTAACGGACACTTCCCTGACTATGCAGTTATGCCTGGTGTACTTATTGTAGAAGCATTAGCACAAGTCGGAGCAGTTGCAGTATTAAAGAAAGAAGAAAACCGCGGAAGACTTGCTTTCTTTGCAGGTATCGACAATTGCCGTTTCAAAAAACAAGTACGCCCAGGTGATCAGCTTCGTCTAGAAGTAGAAATGACACGCGTACGCGGCCCAATTGGAAAAGGAAAAGCAATCGCAACAGTAGATGGTGAAGTTGCATGTGAGGCAGAAATTACATTTGCGATTGGTGATAAAAAAGAATAGATAGTACTAAAAAATCTCCTTGTGAAAAGACAAGGGGATTTTTTAATTTCTGCTATATAACGATTAAACAATAATATACAAACTAATCAGAAAATATCTTGTAAATAGATGGTAATTACCATATACTTACTTTATTATTTATCTAGAAAACAGGATAAGTGATAAAGGTAATAAAGAAATAAGGGCATTGTCATATTGTTAAGGTACTTAAATAAGACAAAGTAGGATGTTATTGATTATGATGAAATGTGGGGAACTCAGCAAGAATATTAATTAGACGTATGAAATCGAGCATAAGAGAGAGAAAAGGGAAATGTCGCATTTCACAAAAGGAGATTATGAATATGTTCGGGAGAAAGAAAAGAAAACCATTACGACAATTAATTACACATAAAGAGCCTAAATCGCGTATTACAGAACAATACCGTAACATTCGTACAAACATTGAGTTTACATCTGTAGATAATCATATTCGTTCTATTATTGTTACTTCAGCCGATCCAGGTGATGGGAAAACAACAACAATCTCAAACTTAGCAGTTGTTTTCGGACAACAAGGAAAGAAAGTTTTATTAATTGGAGCTGACTTGCGTAAGCCGACGATACAAAACTTATTTGCCATTCATAGTTCAAATGGGTTAACAAACTTATTATCAGGACAAGCAAAACTTATGCAATGCATTCAAAAAACAGATATAGAGAACGTATACTTAATGGCAGCAGGTCCAATCCCGCCAAACCCAGCAGAACTATTAGGGAGTCTGGCAATGGACGAGGCGTTACTAGAAGCATATAACATGTTTGATATTATATTAATCGACACACCACCTGTCCTTGCGGTTACGGATGCACAAATACTTGCGAATAAATGTGATGGAATCGTACTCGTTGTACGAAGTGAAAAGACGGAGAAAGATAAAATCGTAAAAGCGAAACAAATATTAGATAAAGCATCAGGCAAAATACTTGGAGTCGTTTTAAACGATAAAAGAGAAGAAAAAGAGCAATATGGTTATTACTAAAATATGAAAAAGCCAACAAAAATTTTGTTGGCTTTTTATTGTTTTCCGAAAATTCTTTATCAAGTTACACAGTGTGAAAAACGTGATAAAATAAAAATTTTGGAAAATGATTGGAATGTGTTGTCATATTTAAGATTATTTTGTAAGATTAAACTTGTTTCTTGTGAACAAATATAGAACTGAATTATTAAAAATGAAAAATGTAAGATTTATATGTTATAATTTTTCCTATGTGTAAATTTTAGAAAGTTGGAGGAACCTATGGAAGAAACAATTAGTCTAAAAGAGTTATTTCATATCTTAAAAAAACGTTTAGCAATGATCCTCGTAATCGCCTTTGGTGCAGCTATTGTAAGTGCTATCATTAGCTTTTTCTTCATGACACCAATCTATCAATCTTCGACGCAAATTCTTGTTAATCAGAAGAAGCAAGAAGGGGCAATGTTCCAAGCTGGTGAAGTTCAAACGAATATTCAATTAACGAATACATATAAGGTTATTATTAAAAGTCCAGTAATCTTAGATCAAGTAAATGAAAAATTAAATTTAAATATGACAGCACAAGCTTTAACAGAGAAGATTAATATTGCGAATGAAAAAGATTCTCAAGTTATTTCTGTTACAGCTGAGGATAAAGATCCGAAACTAGCTCGTGATATTGCTAATGCAACTGCAGATGTATTTAAAGGTGAAGTTGCAAAAATTATGAGTGTAGATAATGTTACGGTACTTTCTAAAGCAGAGTTGGCAGAAGAATTATCACCAATTAAACCACGCCCAATGTTAAATGTGGCAATCGCTTTCGTTGTGGGTTTAATGGCTTCAGTTGGTCTTGCATTCTTACTAGAATACTTAGATAACACAGTGAAAAAAGAAGAAGATGTGGAAAACTTACTTGGCTTACCAGTATTAGGTATTGTAGCTCGTATGGATGAAGAAACATTGAACGTGAAATCACACGCTCCATCATCAAGAAAAGTGAGGGGACAAACAATTGGCTCTTAATTTATTTAAAAAGAAAAAGAATCATCGTCAACGTCGTCAATTAATTGCTCATCAACAACCGAAATCACCAATTTCAGAACAATATCGTAATATTCGAACGAATATTGAATTTGCAGCTATTGATACGAATTTACATTCATTAATGGTCACGTCTGCAAACCCAAGTGAAGGGAAAACGACAACGACAGCGAATATGGCAGTTGTTTTTGCTCAACAAGGAAAAAAAGTATTATTAATTGATGCAGATATGCGTAAACCAGCAATGCATCAAATGTTCCAAGTAGATAACATTTTCGGATTAACGAACGTATTAACACATAGTGAACGTTTAGAGAAATGTGTGCAAACAACATTAGTTGATAATCTACACTTTTTAGCTTGTGGTCCAATCCCGCCAAACCCGGCCGAATTGTTAGGTTCGAAATCAATGAAAGAGCTTCTTGGGCAAGCATACAGTATGTATGATCTAGTTATTTTTGATATGCCACCAATTTTAGCTGTAACAGATGCGCAAATTATGGCAAATGTATGTGATGCTTCTATTCTTGTTGTTCGTAGTGAATCAACAGAGAAAGAAACAGCAGTAAAAGCAAAAGGATTATTGGAGTCTGCAAAAGGTAAATTATTAGGAGTTGTTCTAAACGATCGTGAACGTGAAAACGGCTTATATTATTACTACGGTGCAAACTAATTTTAAAGTGAGATATGGTAAAAGCATATCTCCTTTTTTCCCTTGAATATGAGTGATATCTCATATTCAAGGGAAAAAAGATCTTTATAGGAGAGAGGGAGGATGAAACAAATGATAGATTTACATTGTCACATTTTACCTGGTATCGATGACGGTGCACAGACAGTAACAGATAGTTTAGCAATGGCACAACAAGCCGTTTCAGGAGGAATACATACAATTGTTGCTACACCACACCATCAAAATGGAAAATATATAAATGAACGTACTTCAATTATTCATCACGTAAAACAATTAAATGATGAACTACAACAACATAATATTCCACTTACCATTTTACCTGGGCAAGAGGTCAGATTATATGGTGATTTATTAGAAGACTATGAAGCTGGTAAAATCGTTACTTTAAATGAAACAAATAAATATATATTCATTGAATTTCCATCTAATCATGTACCTCGTTATGCAGAACAACTACTATATGGATTACGCGTAAAAGGAATGATTCCAATTATCGTTCACCCAGAACGTAATGCCGAGTTAATCGAGCGGCCAGATAAGTTATATAGCATTGTAAATAAAGGGGCATTAACGCAAGTAACGGCAGGTAGTTTATTAGGGAAATTCGGTAAAAAAATTAAAAAGTTTTCACTTCAACTTGTAGAACATAATTTAACACATATGGTCGCTTCAGATGCACATAACACAACGTCAAGAGGATTTCATTTAGCGGAAAGTTACGAATTAATTGAGAAAGAATTTGGAATGAATGTTATGAGTGATTTGAAAGAAAATCCGTACTTATTAATTAGTGGGAAGGCAATTTACAAAGAAGATCCAGAACAAATTCGTCGTAAAAAATTATTTGGTATTTTTTAAATAAAGAACTGGTGATGTCTCCTAACCGTTATCAACGGAGGCACTCGGTCGTGCTGTGGGTAGAAATTTTTATTTCGAACCTACCTTAGACGCTTGTCGTCGGGAGTATGACGTGAGGATGGGTTAGATGCCCATAATTTATTTGTAATAGAAACTCTACCTATGGAGTTATAAACATGACTTTATAGGTAGGGTTTTTGTTATTGTTACATATAAATAAAAGGATATGGGAGGATTACAATTGAAAAAAGTAAGAAAAGCAATTATTCCAGCAGCTGGTTTGGGAACAAGATTTTTGCCAGCAACAAAAGCAATGCCGAAAGAAATGTTACCGATCGTTGATAAGCCGACAATTCAATACATAATAGAAGAAGCAATTGAATCAGGAATTGAAGACATTATTATTGTTACTGGAAAAGGAAAACGTGCTATTGAAGATCATTTCGATCACTCTTTCGAATTAGAACAAAGCCTTTTAGAAAAAGGGAAGTATGAAATGCTTGAAAAAGTACAAGCTTCCTCAAAAATAAATATTCATTACATAAGACAAAAAGAGCCAAAAGGTTTAGGGCATGCGGTATGGTGCGCTCGTAAATTTATTGGGAATGAACCATTTGCGGTATTACTTGGTGATGATATTGTACAAGCAGAAACACCATGTTTACGTCAATTGATGGATCAATACGAAGGAACACAATCATCCGTTATTGGTGTACAAACAGTACCTGAAAATGAAACACATCGTTACGGTATTATTGATCCAGTTGAACAAAATGAACGTCGCTATCAGGTGCGTAAATTTGTAGAAAAACCAGCCCAAGGAACAGCTCCATCTAATTTGGCAATTATGGGACGTTACGTATTAACGCCAGAAATTTTTATGTTCTTAGAGAACCAAGAAACAGGTGCTGGTGGAGAAATTCAATTAACTGATGCGATTCAACGTTTAAATGAAATTCAACGAGTGTTTGCGTATGACTTTGAAGGAATCCGTTATGATGTTGGGGAGAAGTTTGGGTTTATTAAAACGACGATTGAGATGGCGCTTCAACATGAAGAACTAAAAAAAGAATTGATGGATTATATGAATGAGCTTGTGAAAAAAGAAAATGTATATATAAAGTGAGGGGAAAGTACATTGGCCTTAACAAAAATATCGAGTGGAAATACAAAGGAACAGGGATTACTTGGTGATAAAGATATAAATAAAAAGCAGTCTTATATGTTTATGAAGCGTTTAATGGACATAATTGGTGCGCTGTGTGGTCTTATTTTCCTTTCACCAGTGTTTATTATTGTTGCTATACTCATTAAGCTAGAAGATCCACAAGGTCCTGTGTTTTTTAAACAAACTCGTGTTGGAAAAGATGAAAAAGGGTTCGGAATGTATAAATTTCGTTCGATGGTAACAGATGCTGAAGAGAAATTAAAGGATTTATTACAGCATAATGAAGTATCAGGAGCCATGTTTAAAATGAAAGAGGATCCTCGTGTAACAAAGGTTGGGAAATTTATTCGTAAAACCAGTATTGATGAATTACCGCAATTGATTAATGTTTTAAAGGGAGAAATGAGTTTAGTAGGACCAAGACCCCCCTTATTGAGAGAGGTTAAAGAGTATACTACCTATGATAAACAAAGATTGAAGGTTACTCCGGGATGTACAGGGCTTTGGCAAGTTAGTGGAAGAAGCAATATTGGATTTGAAGAGATGGTAGAGTTAGATCTATCTTATATTCAAAATAGGAATTTATTATTAGATATTAAAATAATTTTTAAAACTGTAGGAGTACTATTGGGATCGAAAGATGCATTTTAACTTCTTAAAAGAGAATATAAGGAAGGGATTTACTATATGTATGATTTTTTGATGATAGGGTGGGAATTAGATTACTCTAGAAATAGGGTGATGGTGGACAAGAGTAAACTAAAAATAAAAGAAGTACAAATAGGCCAAGGGAATATTCTGTTGAGATACATAAAAATATTTTTTCAAACTCTTTTTGCCTTAATTAGGTATAAGACGAACACTGTATATATACCGGCATTTAACCAAGCGAATGCACCTATTATTATTTTAATATCGAAAATATTTAGGAAGAAAATAGTTGTAGATATTTTAGTTTCGGAGTATGACACTATTGTAGAAGATCGAAAATTAGTTCCTAAAGGTTCATTAAAGGCTAAAAAGGCATATCTTTTAGATCAGATTTGTTTGAAATATGCGGATGTCTTAATATGTGATACAGAATTACATAAAAAATATTTCATTAATAAATTTGGATGTAGTGCTGAAAAAATTAGTGTTATTCCAGTGGGAGCGGAAGAGCATTTTACTTATATTCCTAAAAAGGGTTCTAATGAAATATTTACAGTTGTTTTTTATGGTGGATTTAGCCCGTTACATGGTATAGATATTATTTTAAATGCAGCTGCAGAATTAAAAAATGATCCAAACATTTCTTTCACTTTAGTTGGAAATGGACAAACAAAGCAACAAATGGTGAAATTAGCAGATAAACTAAAGCTAGAGAATATCACCTTTATTGATAGGGTTGATTATGAAAAATTACCATTATTTTTGAGTGAATTTGATGTTGGATTAGGCATATTTGGAGAAACGGATAAGGTAAAACGAGTAGTTCCAAATAAAGTTTATCAAGTAGCTGCCTGTCGATTACCTGTCATTACTGTGGATACGCCAGGGATTAAAGAGGTCTTTACTAATAATGCTAACATTATATTAATATCTCCTGAAGGGTTGGCTGCGAAAAATTTAGCAGATGCAATCAAAAAATTAAAATTAGATAATGGGTTAAAGGCTGAAATAGCTATGAATGGTTATAATTTAATGAAAGAACATTATAGTGTGCCCAAAATCCGTTCAATGTTTAACTCTTTAATTTAATAATAAGGCTAAGGAGTTTGTTATTAATATGAGTCATAAGGAAGTTTCAGCAGAAAATCAAGTTAATATAAACAGTGATACTAAAAGGTTTAGCAAAGATACATTGACTTATGGTATAGCGGTTATTATACCCGCTTTTATTGGGATTATATCAATTTCAATTTATACCCGTCTTTTTTCGACTGAGCAATTTGGTCAGTATAATCAGGTGTTTAATACAACTTTATTAATTACTACACTGTTTTCTCAATGGATTCAACAATCTATACAACGATATCGTCCACTGTATCGAAATGATGCAGAGGGACTAAGAGATTTTAATACCAATTTAGTTAATTTAATTTGTTTAATGTGTGTATTGATTTTACTATTAGCTGGCTTAGGAAGCTTTTTTACTAATGCACTGGGGGATTATGAACAATATTATTGGACATCTATTTTATTAATAATCACCCAGTTCTTATTTCTTACATTCGGTTCAGTGTTACAGGCAGATTTCAAAACAAAGAAATATAAAAATTTCAATTTACTAACATCTATATTTAAGTTTGGGATTGGATTAGCATTAATATTTTTTGTATATAGGCATCCAATTAGTATTATATATGGTTTGGTTTTAGGTCAAATATTTCTTCTAAGATCTATGTTTAAGAGTACAGGAATGTCTTTAAAAACATTTAGTTTAACTAGATGGAGTGAAACTAAAATATTCACTAAACAATTTATACTGTATGGGTTTCCGATGATAGGTTGGTTTATTGGAAATTCTATTTTAAATTTAGCTGATCGGTATATGTTGGAAGGTTTGGGGAGTGTACAAGATGTTGGAATCTATTCAGCAAATTATTCCATTGTAATTGCTTCGTTAGGGTTGCTAACGACACCATTATTAACAGCTGCACACCCAATAATTATGAATCAAGCTAATAAAGTAACAGATATAGAGTTAGGGAAGTTAATTACTTTTTTCTGTAGAATTTATATGCTGATTTCAATTCCTTTATTAGCATTTGTAACGGTTTTCCATAGAGAGATAACGAACTTATTTTTAGGCGAGGAGTTTAGAGAAGGCTCTATAATTATTCCTATTGTATTTTTAAGTTTAATTTTTTGGAATCTAGGTATGTATGGTCATAAAGGATATGAAATAAAAGAAAAAACAAAGATTATGTTAAGTTTTGTTTTAATTTCAGCGATAGTCAATATATTTTTAAATTATTTATTGATTCCTAAATACAAATATATGGGTGCGGCAGTAGCTACATTAATTAGTATGGCCTTATATCCATTGTTAGTGAGGATTTTTTCATCTCGTTATATTAAGTGGGAAATAAACAAGTTATCTACTTGTAGAGTAATAATCGCCTCAGTAATAACAGGGTTGATTGTAAATACTGTAAAAGATATGTTGTTTAATAATCAATTTTTACAGATTGCATTTGGTGGATGTGTAGGGTTAGCAATTTATATTACTCTACTTCTGTTATGTAGAGAACTTAATTATAAAGAGATAAAAAAGAACATTTTGAAAAGGTTAAGCAAACATTAATTGTATAGAAATATGGCGGTGACATAGTAGTGCAAAAAATTCTAATTGTAAATAGTTTTTATTATCCAGATATACGAGGGGGAGCTGAAATTTCAACCCAGCTTCTTGCAGAAGATTTAAGTAAAAATCACGAAGTATTTGTGCTTACTACTGGAAAAAATAGAGATGAAATAATCAAGGAAGAAATTAATAATGTTAAAGTTTATAGATTACCTTGTAAAAATATTTATTGGCCAAATAAAGGGGACAAGCGTAATAATATTAGCAAATTAATATGGCATTTGATTAATAATTATAATCCAATACAGAAAAAGATTATTAAAGAGATAATCAAGGAAATTTCACCTTCGCTCATTCATACTCAAAATTTAATGGGGGTAGGAACATACTTATGGGATGTAGCGGATGAATTAGACATACCTGTTGTTCATACAACTAGGGATTATGCTTTAATTAATCCTGTATCGAATGATTTGGTAAATCAATATATTAAATATTGTAATAAAAAAAGAAGCCAAAAAGTAAATTCTGTAGTAGGAATATCGAAATACATATTAAATGAGCATAATGAAAACAAATTTTTTAGAAAAGCTTCGAATAATGTAATTCATAATATTGTACAAGCCGAAAAATATCCTAAGCAGAAAAAAGAAGATAAAAAAGGGTTAACTTTAGGTTATTACGGACAATTGGAAACAAATAAGGGTATAGATATTTTATTACAGACTATTAAAGAAATTCCGCATTCTATAGTTGATAAAGTAATTATTTGTGGGGTTGGTTCCATTGAAGACCAATTGAAAACATTGGTACAAAATGATAAAAGATTCATTTTTAAAGGGAAAACACGATTAAAAGAAGTCTATAGGACTATGGCTAGTTCAGACTTAACAATTGTACCATCAGTCTGGGAGGAGCCGTTTGGTAGGGTTATAATAGAATCTTATCAGCAGGGAACACCAGTAATAGCTTCAGCTGTTGGTGGAATACCAGAAGTTATAAGTCAATCAGATTTTTTGTTTAATAATATAGAAGAAATAAAGGATAAGATAAATAAATTTTATTCTAGTGGCAATGAGGAAGTTCAGCAGATAATAGAAGATTGTTATATTCATGCTGAGAAATATAAGGATAATTTACAAGAATATTGCTCAGTATATAACCAGCTTTAAAAAATATTTTATTACTAACTAAGGGGCTAAAGATGAAAAAATATGTTTGGCCATTTTCTATAATTGTGATACTTGTAGTAGGTATTTTATCAAGCCTTATAAATTATAAGTTAATTACCTGGTTTATAGTTGTGGCCTCAATGTTAACACCAGCATTATTAGTGATTAAGGATTTTCGAAGAGAAGACTTTTTTCTAAGACCAACTTTTTGGTTTTTTGGTAGCCTATTATTATGGTCGATTACATTACCAATAGATTTTATGTTAGGAACTGAGGACAGAATAA
Source organism: Bacillus cereus group sp. BfR-BA-01356 (assembly GCF_022663635.1). Classification (NCBI taxonomy): domain Bacteria; kingdom Bacillati; phylum Bacillota; class Bacilli; order Caryophanales; family Bacillaceae; genus Bacillus; species Bacillus cereus group sp. BfR-BA-01356. The sequence continues at coordinate 29,309 of NZ_JAKUFX010000042.1, forward strand.
GCTATGAGGCACTGTATGAAACGTGTCAATTATATGCTGTAGCGAATTTATCAGCTACTATTTCATTTGTTTTAGTGAAAAAGATATTCAAATTCAAAGGGTTAGATTGTAAAAGCTATTTTTTGGAACATAAAAGTCTCACAAGTGGTGTTTTATTTACATTTGTGGGGGTTTTGATGTTGGTGTATAAAATATCTTCTGATGGTGGATTAGCTACTATAGGAATTGAAAATCGATTAATAGGTATGCAGAATGCACAAGGAAATAGTATTTCCTTTCCATGGCAAGCAGCATTAAGTGTAGGTTTAATAAACTTAGCCATCTCTATAAGGAAAAAAATATATGTATATCTAATACTATTGACGTCATTATCATTATTTTTGATTTTCGGTTTTGGAGCTCGAGGAGATGTTCTCTTTGTATGTTTGCCAGCATATTTTATTTCACTCTATAAGTTGGGATTTTTCCGTCGCAAAAGGAATAAAATATTGGTAGTTATAGTTATTCTAATGGTTTTGTCGCCGATATTTACCATATCCAGAAATGTAATTATATACAATAAAAGTATAAGTGAATTTGAAAAATGGGAATGGGCATATAACACAGGAGAGACCGGAGGGGCGTTTAGGGTTACAAGTGATATTGTTAATTCAAATTTAATAATAAACTGGCCTGATAATATATACTCTATGGAAACGTTAAGTTTTTTACCCTCTAAGGTGTATGAAAGTATTTATGGACATAAAAAGTTTTCCTCAGATAAATTTTTTGTGCAAAATTACTATCCTTTGAGAGCTAAAAATGGAGCAAGCTTTGGTTTTTCGCCAGTAGCTGAATCATGGTTAGCAGGAGGAATCATGGGCATAGTATGTTTCTTTTTCTTTAGCGGTATCTTGTTAAATGTTATAAGGAAATATTCAGTTGTGTTATATCTATTGCCCACTTTTATGTGGTTCCAAAGGGTCTCTTTTGATACTTTTATAAATTCAGTTTTCTTTATTTGCGCATTTTATCTAATAACTGTTTTTATTAATATAGTTACAAAGCGCGTAGTCAATTAACTAGTGATTTTTAATAAAGATAAGAATAAAAAACTAGTATTTAATACTAGTTTTTTATTGATTATCTACTAAAGGAGTAGGTAGTTATGAAAGGGATTATTCTTGCTGGAGGTAGTGGAACTCGCTTATACCCTTTAACCCAAGCGGTATCTAAGCAATTATTACCTGTATATGATAAACCAATGATCTACTATCCGCTATCAGTGTTAATGCTTGCGGGTATTCGCGAAATTTTGATTATCTCTACACCACAGGATACACCTCGTTTTAAAGAGTTATTAGGAGATGGTTCACAGTTCGGGATAAAACTTGAATATGCTGTACAACCTTCACCGGACGGTTTAGCTCAGGCATTTATTATCGGAGAAGAGTTTATTGGCGATGATTCTGTAGCTCTTGTTCTTGGTGATAATTTATTCTATGGACACGGTTTAACAAAACTATTACAAAACGCCGCAGAACGCCAAGAAGGGGCAACTGTCTTTGGATATTATGTAAATGATCCAGAACGTTTTGGGGTTGTAGAGTTTGATGAAGGTGGGAAGGCTATTTCTATTGAAGAGAAGCCTCAAGAGCCAAAGTCACATTATGCTGTAACAGGTTTATATTTCTATGATAATCGTGTTATAGAAATTGCGAAGAATATTAAACCATCACCTCGTGGAGAATTAGAAATTACTGATATAAATAAGGTTTATTTGCAATTACAAGAGTTGCACGTTGAAATTCTTGGCCGAGGTTTTTCTTGGTTAGACTCTGGTACGCACGAGTCGTTATTAGAAGCATCTCAATTTATTGAAACAATTGAAAAACGTCAAAGTTTAAAGGTAGCTTGTTTAGAGGAAATAGCATTTAGAAAAGGATATATTACCCGTGAGCAACTATTTGAATTAGCAGAGCCGATGAAAAAAAATCAATACGGTCAATACTTGATTCGATTGGCAGAACAAAGTAAACAAAAACAACCAATTTATCAATAAAGGAGTACTTATAATGAAGATTGTTGAAACTAAAATTCCTGATGTAGTTATTTTAGAGCCTAGGGTATTTGGCGACCATCGCGGATATTTTATGGAAAGTTATAATAAAGAAGTTTTTGATAAGCTTGGTTTAGATTACGAATTTATTCAGGATAATCAATCTTTATCTGTACCAGCCGGAACATTACGTGGATTACATTTTCAGTTAAATCCTAAAGCACAGACAAAGATAGTACGCTGTATCACAGGTGCTATTTATGATGTAGCTGTTGACATTCGAAAAGGTTCACCTACATATGGACAATGGGTTGGTGTTATTTTAAGTGAACATAATAAACGCCAATTAGTCGTACCGAAAGGATTTGCACATGGATTTTGTACATTAGTGCCAAATTCGACAGTGGCTTACAAAGTAGATGAATACTATTCTCCTAATCATGATGCTGGTATTCTATGGAATGATCCAGTCTTAGGAATCGATTGGCCGGTGAGTGAACCAATCCTTTCAGAAAAGGATACTAAACATCCATTATTAGAAGAAGCAAATATTAATTTTGTGTACGAGAAATAAGGAGGAATAACATGAAAGTATTAGTAACAGGTGGCGCAGGGTTTATTGGAAGTAACTTTGTTCGATATATGGTGAAGAAGTACCCAGAATATAATATTGTAAATTTAGATTCATTAACATATGCAGGTAATTTAGAAAATCTAAAAGATATTGAGGAATCATCTAATTATAAATTTGTCAAAGGCGATATAGCAGATCGTCAGTTTATTAACCAATTATTTAAAGAAGAAAAATTTGATTATGTGTTAAATTTTGCAGCAGAGTCACATGTTGATAGAAGTATTACAAATCCTGATATCTTTATTCAAACGAATATTCAAGGTACACAAGTATTACTAGATGCTGCTAAAAATGCGGAAGTAAAAAAATACTTGCAAGTTTCAACAGATGAGGTATATGGAACTTTAGGCGAAACTGGTTATTTTACGGAAGAAACACCTTTGGCATCAAATAGCCCGTATAGTTCAAGTAAAGCTGGTGCAGATCTATTAGTTCGTGCTTATCATGAAACGTTTGGTTTACCAGTAAATATTACACGTTGTTCAAATAATTACGGACCATTTCATTTCCCAGAGAAGCTAATTCCTTTAATGATTATTAATGCACTAAATGATAAACAATTACCTGTATATGGTGATGGTTTAAATGTACGTGATTGGTTACATGTTGAGGATCACTGTCAGGCAATTGATTTAGTACTTCATAAAGGTGAAAATGGTGAAGTATACAATGTTGGTGGAAACAATGAACGTACAAATATTGAAATCGTAAAAACAATCTTAAAAGCATTGGATAAACCAGAATCTCTAATTAAGTATGTTACAGATCGTCCAGGTCATGATCGACGTTACGCAATTGATGCGACAAAACTTCGTGAAGAGTTAGGTTGGTCACCAAAGTATAACTTTGATACAGGTATTGAGCAAACTATTAAATGGTATTTAGAAAATCAAGATTGGTGGAAAAATATTATTTCCGGAGAATACCAAGAATACTTCAAGAATCAATATGCGAATAGATTAGAGGTATAAAACATGAAAGTATTAGTAACAGGGGCAAAAGGTCAGTTAGGACAAGATGTATTATGTTTACTAGAAAATCAACCGTGGGAAGTTTTTGGGTTTGGTAGAGAAGAGCTAGATATTACAAATGAAGAACAAGTACGTGAAAAAGTACTAGCTATAAAGCCTAATATTATTATTCATACAGCAGCATACACACAAGTAGATCAAGCTGAGAGTGATGAAGAAACTACCTTCAAGGTTAATGCTGAAGGGACAAAATATCTAGCACAAGCTGCTGAAGCAGTGGAAGCAAAATTTTGTTATGTAAGTACTGATTATGTTTTTGATGGGACAAATAATGAACCTTATAAAACAAATGATGAAACAAATCCACAAACTATATATGGGAAATCTAAGTTAGCTGGAGAACAATATACATCTGAATATTGTTCTAAGTATTTTGTTGTTAGAACTTCTTGGGTATTTGGTTTACATGGTAATAACTTTGTAAAGACCATGTTACGTTTAGCGGACGAAAGAAGTGAGTTGGAAGTTGTTAGTGACCAGTTTGGATCACCAACATATACGAACGATTTAGCTAGATTTATTATAGAACTTGTAGAAACTAATAAATATGGGATTTACCATGCTTCTAACTCGGGGGTTTGTTCTTGGTACGAATTTGCAAAAGAAATATTTAGACAATCGAACAGAAATGTCAATGTAAACGCAATATCAACAGCAGAGTTTCAAAGACCTGCACAGCGTCCAGCTTACTCTGTTTTAGAACAAAAAAAAATAGCGGAACAGGGCTTAATTATGCTTCCAAATTGGAAAGAAGCTTTAGGACGTTATTTATCTCAAATGTAAATTTTTTATGTGAAAGGAAGGATAATAGATGAATATTGCAGTAGTAGGAACAGGCTATGTAGGGTTAGTAACAGGAGTTTGTCTATCAGAAATTAACCATCAAGTAATATGTATAGATACGGACGAAGAGAAAGTTCGAAAAATGCAATCAGGTGTTTCACCTATATATGAACCAGGTTTAGATGAATTAATGCAAAAAAACATTAAAAAGGGCACTTTGCATTTCTCAAGTAATCATCAACAAGGATTTAGAAACGCAGAAATCATATTTATTGCTGTAGGGACGCCACAATTACCTGATGGATCTGCAAATTTACAGTATGTAGAGACAGTTGCAAAATCAATAGCTAAATATGTTCAAAAAGATGTCATTGTTGTTACAAAAAGTACAGTTCCTGTTGGAACAAATGATTTTGTTAAGAAAACAATTTTAGATAATCTTGAAAAGGATGTGAAGGTTAGAATTGCATCTAATCCCGAGTTCTTGCGTGAAGGATCTGCAATTCAGGATACTTTTCAGGGAGATCGTATTGTTATTGGAACCGAGGATGAAGAAACAGCAAAAATATTAGAAGGAATGTATCATTCATTTGGTTTACCAGTTTTTAAAACTGATATTTACAGTTCTGAGATGATTAAGTATGCCTCAAATGCATTTTTAGCAACTAAGATTAGCTTTATTAATGAAATTTCTAATATTTGTGAGAAATTAGGAGCGAATGTTGAAGATGTTGCAGGTGGGATGGGTATGGATCACCGAATTGGAAGAGCATTTTTAAATGCCGGTATTGGTTATGGGGGCTCATGTTTCCCAAAGGATACAGAGGCACTTGTTCAAATAGCTGGCGGAGTTGAACATGATTTTCACCTATTGAAGTCTGTGATTGAAGTGAATAACAGTCAACAGGCTCAAATAGTAGAGAAGGTTAAAGCTCGAATGAAAAATTTAGCAGGAAAAAAAATAGCTATGCTAGGATTAGCATTTAAACCAAATACAGATGATATGAGAGAAGCAGCCTCTATTGTAATTGCAAATAAGTTAATCAAAGAAGGGGCTAAGGTTATAGCATATGATCCAATTGCGATGGAAAGTGCTAAAAAAGTATTGCCTCAAGAGGTAGTATATGTAGATTCTCTAGATAAGTGCCTTGAAGGAGCAGAAGCGACTATTATAGTAACTGAGTGGGAAGAATTTAAATCGATGGATTTAAATAAATTTAGAAGTTTAGTTAAAAATGCCATTCTATTCGATGGAAGAAATTGCTTTAATTTAAAAGTGATGGAGGAACAGTGTGTCGAATATTATTCTGTTGGTAGACCTGTTGTTAATAATAAAGACGAAGAAGTTTTAGTATGAAAATATATATAAACGGTAGATTTTTAACACAAAAGGTAACAGGTGTACAACGAGTAGCGCATGAAATCGTTAAACAATTAGATAATTTAGAAGCTAGTATGGAAATAATTATACTCGTTCCTAGAAATACATTACAAGATATAGAAGTAGATTTTCAAAATATAAAAATTAAAGAAATAGGTTTTTTAAAAGGTCATCTTTGGGAACAACTAGAGCTCCCTTTATATACATTGAATAACTTATTAATTAATTTTTGTAACACAGCTCCTTTATTTAAAAAGAATCAAATTGTATATATCCATGATGCTGCAGTATATTCCAGACCAACTGGCTATTCTAAAAATTTTGTTCGTTGGTATAAACTTTTATATTTGTGCACATCTAAATTTTCTAAGAGGATTATCACAGTTTCTGACTTCTCGAAAGATGATTTGGTAAAACACCTTCCAAATTTAAAAGATAAAATTACAGTTAGTCATATAGCGGTTGATCATATGGATAAGGTTGCATTTGATGATAGTATATTAAGTGAGAATGACTTAAAAGAAAAGCAATACTTATTAGCTGTGAGTAGTATGCATCCTAATAAAAATTTTGATCTTATAATAAAAACTCTAGAAGAGATGGTTAATTTTAATGAGCAAATTGTGATTGCTGGAGGTCAAAATTCAAAGGTTTTTTCTAATACATTTGTAAAGAAGAATCCCAATGTGAAATTTGTAGGTTACGTGACTGATGAACAATTAAAATCATTATATAGTAAGGCGAGGGCGTTTATTTTTCCGTCGTATTATGAAGGGTTTGGCTTACCACCTTTAGAGGCAATGAGCTTAGGGTGCCCAGTTATAGCTTCTACAGCAGCCTCTATCCCTGAAGTTTGTGAAGAAGCAGCTCTATATTTTGACCCGGATAGTTCTATAGAACTAAAAGAGTGTATTAGTCAAATCTATGAAGATGATCAAATTGTTGAGGAAATGCGAAATAAGGGTTTACAAAGAAAAGACGCATTTAGCTGGGAACAAACAACAAAAATTCTTTTGAGCGAATTAAAAAAATATAAATAGCAAGAGGGATTATATGAAAATAGCAATAGTGCACGATTGGTTAGTAACATATGCTGGTGCTGAAAAAGTATTAGAGCAAATGCTTGAGGTATTCCCGGAAGCAGATTTATTTAGTCTAGTTGATTTTTTAGATGAAAAAGATAGAGGATTTATTAAGAATAAAAAGGTTAGTACGACATTTGTTCAGAAGCTACCTTTTGCAAAGAAAAAATATCGAAATTATCTTCCCCTAATGCCTTTGGCTATTGAACAATTAGATTTATCAAAATATGATGTTATTCTTTCTAGTTCTCATGCTGTGGTAAAAGGGGTTTTAACAGGACCAGATCAGTTGCATATATCTTATGTACATTCACCTATTCGTTATGCATGGGATTTACAGCACCAATATTTAAAAGAGGCAAATTTGGAAAAGGGTCTTAAGGGGCTGTTAACAAAGTCTATTTTACATAAAATAAGAAATTGGGATTACCGTACTGCAAATGGTGTAGATTATTTCGTTGGTAACTCTAAGTTTATTGGACGTAGGATATGGAAAGTGTATAGAAGGGAATCAGAAGTTATTTATCCACCTGTTGATATCTCCGCATTTACACTACATGAACCAAAAGAAGATTTTTATATGACTGCATCGCGTATGGTGCCATATAAGAAAATTGATTTAATTGTTGAAGCATTTGCACATATGCCAGACAAAAAGTTGATTGTAATTGGTGATGGACCAGATTTTGAGAAGATAAAGGCAAAAGCTAAAGGTAATGTTCAGCTTCTAGGTTACCAATCGTTTGAAGTATTAAAAAGTCATATGCAACGTGCAAAGGCGTTTGTCTTTGCGGCAGAAGAGGACTTTGGCATTACACCAGTTGAGGCCCAGGCTTGTGGTACACCCGTTATTACATATGGTAAGGGTGGAGCTACAGAAACTGTTTTAGATTTAAATCATGACAAACCAACTGGCCTATTCTTTAAAGAGCAGACTGTTGAAAGTATTGTTGAGAAGGTTAATGAATTTGAACAAAGTTATGATAAGTTTATTCCATCTAATTGTAGGGAGAATGCTATAAGATTTTCTCCAGAAAGATTTAGAGAAGAGATTAGAAGTATTGTAGAGGAAAAATATAAAGAGAAATTTCTAGGGTGAAGAGGTAATAACTTCACCTCTTTTTATTTTTGTAAAGGAGTGGAAATATGAAATTAATATTATTATCTGGTGGTTCTGGAAAGCGTCTTTGGCCGTTATCCAATGATTCACGTTCTAAACAATTTTTAAAAGTACTTAAAAATAATAATGATGAAATGCAATCGATGGTTCAAAGAGTGTGGGGACAATTAAAGAATTTAGGCATTGAAAACGATGCAGTTATTGCTACAAGTAAATCTCAGGTAGACATGATTAATAATCAATTGGGAAATGATGTACCCATTATAATTGAACCAGAGCGTCGTGATACATTCCCAGCAATCGCCCTTGCTGCTTCATATTTATACTCTAAAGAGCACGTTGATTTGAATGAGGTAGTAGGTGTATTACCTGTAGACCCATATGTAGAAAATAGTTTTTTTGAAAGGTTATTGGATTTAGAAAAAGCATTAAGCTCTTCAAATGCCGATTTAGGTTTAATGGGGGTTACACCTACATATCCATCTGAAAAATATGGTTATATTGTTCCAAATGTAGAGACAAGCACACAGGAAATTATTCAGGTAAGCCATTTTAAAGAAAAGCCAGTAACTGCAGAAGCTGAAGATTTGCTAAAACAAAATGCGCTTTGGAATTGTGGTGTATTTGCATTTAAATTAGATAAAATTATTTCTCTATTAGATCAAAAAGGGCTTCCGGTTCAGTATGATGTATTAGTTCAACAATATGCAAGTTTACCAAAGATAAGTTTTGACTATGAAGTAGTCGAAAAAACAGAAAATATTATTGCACTTCCTTATAATGGTTCATGGAAAGATCTTGGAACGTGGAATACTCTTACAGAAGAAATGGGAACAAACATCCTTGGTAAGGGAAATATGGGAGATGAGTGTGAGCAGAATCATATTATTAATGAATTAGATATCCCAGTTTCTGTGTTAGGTCTTTCTAATATAATTGTAGCTGCTAGCCCAGATGGTATTTTAGTTTCAGAAAAAGAGGCTAGCCCTCGAGTGAAAGAATTAGTAGGAGATTGGGATCAAAGACCAATGTATGAAGAGCGTCGTTGGGGTTGGTACCGTGTACTAGATCATACAAAATATAATGATGGAAACGAAGTATTAACGAAGCGTATTGGCATTACAGCTAGTAGAAATCTAAGCTACCAATATCATAATAATAGAAGTGAAGTTTGGACAATTGTAAAAGGTGAAGGTATTTTTGTACTAGATGATGAAATACGGGTTGTTCGCCCTGGGGATGTATTAGAAATTCAGCCAGGAGAGAAGCATGCAATTAAGGCTGTTACAGATTTAGAATTTATTGAGGTGCAATCAGGTAGCGAATTAGTTGAGGAAGATATTGTTCGAGTTTATATGCAATGGAGCGAAATAGAGGAAGTTTGTTATTTAAAAAAGTAAAAGTCAGTAGTAAGTGCAACTAGAGGTGGAGTTATTTTGTATAAAGAACCATTATTTTTTCAACCAGTGTTACAGGAGCGGATTTGGGGAGGAGAATCTTTAAAAGGATTTAATTATGAATTACCTTCACAAACAACCGGCGAATGCTGGGGAATTTCTGCCCATTTAAATGGACCAAGTATAGTAAAGAGCGGTAAATATAAAGGTTTAACATTGAAACAACTATGGGATGAACATAGAGCGTTATTTGGGAACTATCAGGCGGATCAGTTCCCTTTACTAACTAAAATTTTGGATGCCGAAAAAGATTTATCTGTACAGGTACATCCAAATGATGAATTTGCAAATATTCATGAAAATGGTGAGTTAGGAAAAACCGAATGTTGGTATATTATTGACTGTAAAAAAAATGCCGAAATGGTATATGGACATACTGCTCAAACTAAAGAGGAATTTAAGGACATGATCGAAAGTAATGATTGGAATCAATTACTGCGACGAATACCAATTAAGCCTGGAGATTTTTTCTATGTACCAAGTGGAACGATTCATGCGTTATGTGAAGGAACATTAGTGTTGGAAACACAACAAAGTTCAGATACGACATATCGTGTGTATGATTATGATCGTGTTGATAGTGTTGGAAATAAACGAGAACTACATGTTGAAAAATCAATCGCCGTATCAATGATTCCCCATGAGGATTATAGAGTTTATCCTGAAATTGAAAAAGAGAATGGTGCTATTATTACTAAATATGTAAGAGAAAAGTACTTTTCAGTTTGTAAATGGGAGATTCAAATGGAAGCATCTTTTCAGCAGAATCAACCGTTTCAATTAGCTAGTGTAATCGAAGGTGAAGCCATTTTAAGAACTCTAAGTGGGGAATTTAGTATAAAAAAAGGAGATCATTTTATTTTTCCTGCTGGAATTGAAAGCTTTGTTATAAAAGGGAATGTGACCTTAATTGTATCTCATCCATAGAATATGTCACATTAATTTTACGATTTAGCTTTATCATTTATTAGTATTGCTATAATATAATTAAGAAGTCTTAGCATTTTGTTTGTAATTATAAGCAAAGAGGGTATAAGAATGAAAAAGAAAATTTTATTTTGGATTCTCGGTATAATAGGTGTTCTTATTATTGGAGGCGGTGCATATGCATATCATGTTTATTCTAACATATCAAATACATTAGATGCTGTGCATAAACCGTTAGATCGTGAAAAGTCAGATAAGCGATCAGAAAAGGTAGAGGTAGCAGATAAAAAACCAATCTCAATTTTGTTAATGGGAAGTGATCAACGAAAAGATGAGGTAGGACGATCAGATTCTCTTATGTTGTTTACTTTAAATCCAAAAACAAAATCTATGAAAATCACAAGCATACCACGTGATTCTTATACAGAAATTGTTGGGAAGGGTAAAAAAGATAAGATTAACCATGCTTATGCATTTGGTGGTATCGATATGGCTGTAAAAACAGTTGAGAATTTTCTTAACGTACCAGTTGATCATTATATTGAAGTAAATATGGCTGGTTTTAAAGACATTGTTGATGCTGTTGGTGGAGTAGATATTAATAATGATATGGACTTTACAATTGATGGAGTTCATTATGCAAAAGGTGACTTACATTTAAATGGAGATAAAGCATTACTATATTCTAGAATGAGATATCAAGATCCACGCGGTGACTTCGGTCGTCAAATGCGTCAACGTCAAGTTATCCAAGCGGTAATTAAAAAAGGTGCAAGTGTATCTTCTCTAGCAAGCTATGGTGATGTATTAAAAGCGATTGAGAAAAACGTTAAAACAAGTTTAACGCAAGATCAAATGTTTGATATTCAAAAGAACTATAAAGATTGCATGCAGAATAGTGAAGAAATTCAAATTCCAGGTGATGGTCACAAAGCCGCTGATGGTATTTGGTATTACTATGTTCCAGATGCAGCGAAACAAGATTTAACGAATAAGTTAAGAGCGCATCTTGAATTGACTAAGTAATATGTAACAACCCAACTCCTTTGGAAGGAGTTGGGTTTATTTTTGCATGGATTTATATTAATATTATATGTTGTGAGATTAATAGATGAGGTGAATTGATGAATAAGAAAGCAGTACTTGTTCTTGTTGTTTTTGTATTGTTTGTTGCTTCGATTGTGAGTGGTAAATTGTACTGGAATAAGAAGATTGCAAATGCGACAGGACAGACGAGTGAAGTAACGAAAACAAAGGCTGAAGTGAAAGATAGCGGAGCGAAGAAAGAAGAGAAAAAGGAAGAGGAAAAACAAGATGCGAAGTCATCTTTTAATGAGGCATACGCGAAGAATTTGCCAGATGCAGTGAAAGAGAAGTTAAAGAAAGCTGCTGAGGATAAAAAGGCAGTAAATCTTGTTATTATTGGTGATGAAGCCTCTTCATCTGAAAAAGGTACTTGGGCAGCTAAGTTAACGGCTAATTTAGAAACTGCTTACGGTAAAGGTTTATGGAAAGTGACGGTAAAGGAATATAAGGGTGAAAGCACAGAAGAATTAATTACGAATAAACGTGATAAAGAGATTGCGAAAGAGAATCCTGATGTAATTTTATTTGAGCCACCATTTATTACTGATAATGGTAAAACTGGTAATGGGAACTCTGTCGCAAATACGCAGAAGTTCGTTCAATCACTTTCTACTAGTGCAAAGGGTGCTACAATTATGATTCAACCATCAAATCCAGTGTATGGTGCGAAGAATTATCCGAAGGCAATTGAGGCATTGAAACAATTTGCAACGCAAAATAATTATACATATGTTGATCACTGGGGAGCATGGCCTGATGCAACAACAAAGGCTATCTTACCATATTTACAAGAAGAGTTTGGTTTCCCAAGTGCAAAGGGTCACGAAGTTTGGGCGCAATATGTAACGGATTATTTTGTAGCTAAGTAATAAGAGGTATGTGTAAATAACAGAAATTAATTTATTACTTTTTAAGGTATGTATTTTGTAGCATACCTTTTTAATTTGAAATTGGAGGATAATAGAATGAATTGGAAACAAGAATTTAGTCGCTGGCTTTCTTACGCACAATTAGATGCAGAATTAAAAGAACAGCTAGAAAATATGAAGCAAGATGAGAAGAAAATCGAGGAT